>JBGVLA010000154.1:0-32974 GCA_045124015.1 Eubacteriales bacterium
CCCGAAGAATTTGAGGACTTGCAGGATTTTGAGCTTGCAGAGCTCATCGGCAGAAAACGCGGATTTCTCGTTTCGGGCGGCGAGGTCGACTTCTTGCGTACCTCCAATATGCTCCTTGATGAATTTCGCGGCGGTAAGATCGGACGCATTACGCTTGAGCATCCGAATCTTTGATGGGGTACGATATGCCGAATTATGATTTTGAAAAAGAGGTCATGGCAAAGGGATATTCTGCCGTTTGCGGTATCGACGAAGCAGGCAGAGGTCCGCTTGCGGGAAACGTCGTAGCGGCGGCGGTCATCTTACCGCTTGACCTTGAGATCGAGGGATTGAACGACTCCAAAAAGCTTTCCGAAAAGAAAAGGGAAGCGCTTTATGATATCATCATCGAAAAAGCGATCTATTCTATCGCGTGGGCAACGCCTGCGGAAATCGATGAACTGAATATTTTGAATGCCACGATGCTTGCCATGCGCCGTGCTGTTGAAGGACTTCCCGAAAAGGCGGATTTTGCACTGATTGACGGCAACTGCTCCCGTGGATTTGCCATTCCTACGCAGACCGTTGTGAAAGGCGATGCAAAATCCATGTCCATCGCGGCGGCATCCATTCTCGCCAAGGTTACGCGAGATCGTCAATGCCTTGAGCTTGATGAGAAATACCCTGCATACGGCTTCAAGGGGCACAAGGGTTATCCCACGAAAGAGCATATGCAAAAGGTCGTGGCGCTTGGTCCTTGCCCCGAGCATCGAAAAACCTTTCTCAAATTTGTAGATAAAATGAAGCATGAAGACAACTGAGATCGGCGCGGTTGGAGAAGATCTTGCCGCGGAATATCTGAAAAACAAAGGGTTTTCCATCGTGGAGCGGAATTTTCGCACGCGGCACTTGGAAATCGACCTTATCTGTGAAAACGAAACGCATCTGCTTTTCGTGGAGGTCAAGACCCGAACGGATACGGGGGCGATCTCCAAATACGGCAGACCTGCGGCGGCTGTGGATGCGAAAAAAAGACAGCATCTTGTCGATGCTGCATCAAGTTATTTAAGGGCGAACCCAACCTCCAAAAAACCGAGAATTGATGTTTTGGAGGTATATCTGAACCGAAAAGGTGCGCTTGTAACCCTTTCTCCAAAGGGCATCAAGCATATTGAAAACGCATTGATCTAATGAATATATGTAAGAAAGGCGACATAGTATGAAATTATTTGATTTTCACTGCGATACCCCCTTTGCTCTTGAAAAACACGGAGAAAAGCTGACAACGAACAATAGACATATTGCCCTGGATAAGGTGGAAAAATACGATACATATGGTCAGCTGATGGCGATTTTTACGCAGAAATCCTTGCCCGAGGAGGTCGCATGGGGCAGATTTTTCGTCATTCGTGAGGATTTTTACTCCAAAATGACCGAAAAAACCGCACTTTGTCATACCTTTGCCGACTATGAAAAGGCGATTTCCGAAGGCAAGCATCCGTTCTTCCTTGCGGTCGAGGGCGGCGGTCTTCTCTGCGATAAGCTCGAACGCCTTACCACCCTTTACGAGCATGACGTTCGTTTCCTTACTCTCGTTTGGCGCGATGCGGATTGCATCGGCGGTGCCTTCAATACCGACGTGGGTCTGACCGATTTTGGCCGTGAGGTCGTCAAGAAATGCTTTGAAATGGGCATCGTCGTTGACCTTTCTCATGCCTCCGATCCGATGGCGGAGGAGGTTCTCACGATGGCGGAAGCGGCAGGAAAGGCGGTCATTGCGACCCATTCCGACAGCCGCGCGGTCTATGCACACCCCAGAAATCTTCCCGATGACTTTGCAAAACGCATCGCAAAGCTCGGCGGTACGGTCGGTATCAGCATGGCGCCCCAGCATCTCGGCGTGAACGATTACGCCAATATCGATATCATTTGCGACCATATGCTCCATTATCTTGAGATCGGACTTGAGGATTCTCTTACGTTCGGCTGTGATTTTGACGGTCTCGACACACTTCCTGAGGGCGTGGAGGACGTTTCCAAGATCATCGATATCGCCGATGCGCTCCGCCAAAAAGGCGTTTCCGAGGAACAGATCGAGAAGATCTTCTATAAGAATGCAGAAAGATTTTTGAAAGAAAATTTTTAAGTAGGCGATGCCGTAAGGCATGAAACATGATGAAAATAGCCTTCCCCGGTGGGGGGAAGGCTATCGTAGATACCTTAATTAGATGTTTTTCTGCTTAAAGGTAGCGCAGACGGTATCTGTGGAGGAGTTTGCGTAGCTGGGACCTACGTTGATCTTAGCTGCGGTGCAGGTGTTTGTGCCGTTGTGATAGATGCAGTTGGTTACGTCGCAAGAAACGCCGTTGTTTTCGTGGCAGGTCTTGCAGGTCTGTTCATTGGAATGTGTGGTGTTCATAATTCTAAAAATCCTTTCAGATTAAAAAATTTATGAAAGAAAGAGTTCTTTCGTTATCTATTGTTGACAAAGCGGCGTTTTTTATTCGCTGAACATTCATAAAAAAGAGGAGGTGGAGAAATGGCGCTTTACGTCATCGGTGATTTGCACCTTTCGCTTTCCACGGAGAAGCCGATGGATGTTTTCGGCTCCCGTTGGACGGGATATGTGGAAAAGCTGAAAAACGGTTGGCTTTCCCGTGTCAAAGAAGACGATACCGTGATTTTGGCGGGGGATATTTCTTGGGGCATGGACCCTGCGGAAGCAAAGGCGGATTTTGATTTTATCGAGGCGCTTCCGGGGCAGAAGATCATTCTCAAGGGCAATCACGACTATTGGTGGCAAACGCTGACAAAGCTTAACCGCTTTATGGAAGAAAATCACTATAAGACCATCCGTTTTTTGCATAACAACGCCTATGAGGTTGAGGATTTTATCATATGTGGCTCGCGCGGATGGTATACGGATGAAAGAGGCGGTGTTGCCGTCCGAGGGGCGGACGCAACGAAGATCGTTGCAAGAGAGGTCCAAAGAATTGCCATGAGCCTGGATGCAGGCAAAAAATTACAGGCGGAGGCGCTTTCCCGCGGAGAGGAAAAGGAGATTTTGGCGTTTTTGCACTTTCCTCCCATCTTTAAGGGCTATATCTGCGATGAGATCATTTTGGAGCTTTATCGCAAAGGTGTAGAACGCTGTTATTTCGGACATATTCACGGCAGTTACGAGGCAGCAAGGGTGATCAACTACTCCGATATCGATTTTTATCTCATTTCTGCGGATTATCTGCTCTTTGAACCGCTGAAAATTGAGAAAAAGTTATAAAAAACGTGAATTATATTTGAAATGTTCTCTAAAAATACAAGAAAAATATTGACTTTTTTCTTTTTGAATGGTATGATAATACTTGTATGATAAAATAAAATAAGGTATTCATAAAAGAATACCGCGGAGGAAAAAATGAAACTCTTAAATATTGCCGAAATCGGCGCAAACCAGAAAGAGCTCGAAATTTTCGTTGACCACGAAACTTTCGAAGCAGAATGTGCAAAAGCATACAAGAAAAACGTTGGCAAGTTCAACGTTCCCGGCTTCAGAAAGGGCAAAGCTCCCAGAAAGACCATCGAAAGCCTTTACGGTAAGGGCGTATTCTACGAAGATGCGATCAACGCGATCCTTCCCACCGCTTACCCCGAAGCTGTTAAAGAAGCAGGTCTCGACGTTGTCAGCAACCCTGACATCGATATCAAAGCGATCGACGAAACCGGTATCGTCATCACCGCTAAGGTGTTTGTAAAGCCTGAAATCACCGTTTCCGAATACAAGGGTATCGCTGCTACCAGAAACGCTGTTGAAATCACAGACGAAGCAGTTGACGCTGAGATCGAACGCGTTCGCGCTCGTAACGCTCGTGAAATCGAAGTTACAGACCGCGCTGCTGCGATCGACGACGAAGTTGTATTTGACTTCGACGGCTACGTTGACGGCAAGCAGTTTGAAGGCGGCAAGGCTGAAAAGTATAACCTCAAGCTCGGCTCCGGTCAGTTCATCCCCGGCTTCGAAGATCAGATGGTTGGTAAGAACATCGGCGAAAACTTCGACGTTGTCGTAACATTCCCCGCTGACTACCATGCTGCTGAACTTGCAAGCAAGGAAGCTACCTTCAAGTGCCTTATCCACGAGATCAAGGTAAGCGAACTTCCCGAACTCGATGACGAATTCGTTAAGGACGTTTCCGAATTTGATACCGTTGATGAATACAAGGCTGACGTTAAGGCTAAACTCCAGGCAGACGCTGAAAAAGCAGAAGATGCTAAGGTTGACGAACAGCTTATGAACGTTGTTTGCGAAAACATCGTTGGTGAAATTCCGGAAGTTATGTACGAAAACGAAGCAGAAAACTGCGTTCGTGATTACGAAAACAGACTTCGTTACCAGGGCATGAGCCTCGATATGTTCATGAAGTATACCGGTCAGACCATCGAAACTCTCAAGACACAGTTCCGTCCTCAGGCTGAAAAGCAGGTCAAGGGTCGTCTCGCTCTTGAATACATTGCAAAGGTTGAAAACCTCACTGCTTCCGAAGAAGACATCAACACCGAATATCAGAAGATCGCTGACGCTTACAACCTCGAAATCGAAAAGGTAAAAGCAAGCATCGATTCTGCTGCCATCGCTGCTGACGTTGTCGTTGGCAAGGCTGCTCTCTTCCTTCGTGAAAACGCTGCGATTTCCACCGCTGAAGAAGAAGCAAAATAATTTGAATTTTATATGACAATCCGATTCGCAGACGAGCCTTTTCGCCTGCGAATCCTATTTTTTGAACCATAAAGGAGGATTTTTTATGGCACTTGTACCAATGGTTGTGGAACAAACGAGCAGAGGTGAACGCTCGTATGATATTTATTCCCGCCTCCTCAGTGAGCGCGTGATTTTCCTTGCGGATGAAGTGAACGACACAACGGCTTCTCTCGTTGTGGCACAGCTTCTTTTCCTTGAATCCCAAGACCCCGATAAGGATATCTGCCTCTATATCAACAGCCCCGGCGGTTCTATCACCGCAGGTATGGCGATCTACGATACCATGAACTATATCAAATGCGACGTTTCCACCATCTGTATCGGTATGGCGGCAAGCATGGGTGCATTTTTGCTCGCTGCGGGCGCACCCGGCAAACGTTTAGCGCTCCCCAATAGCGAGATCATGATCCATCAGCCTCTCGGCGGTATGCAGGGTCAGGCGACCGACATCAAGATCCACGCGGACAGAATCATCCGTATCCGTCAGACACTCAATGAGATCTTGGCGGAAAAAACGGGCAAGACTGTGGAAGAGATCGCGCGCGATACCGAACGCGATAATTTCCTTTCTGCGCTCGAAGCCAAAGAATACGGCCTCATCGACAAGGTAATTGACAAGAGAATTTGAGGTGAACTGAGTGGCAGAAAACAATAACGAAAAATTGCATCGCTGTTCTTTCTGCGGAAGAACCGAAGAACAGGTAACGTATCTCATCCCTTCGGGACGCGGTGCGTATATTTGTGATTTTTGTGTGGATGCTTGCAATGAGCTGATTGAAGAATACGAAGCTTCCATGCACGAAACACCCGAGACCGATCTTTCTGAAGTGCCGCGCCCCAAGGAGATCAAGGCGGTTCTCGACGAATACGTCATCGGTCAGGATGCGGCAAAGATCGCGCTTTCCGTTGCCGTTTATAACCATTATAAGCGCATTTCGACTAAGAAGCCTACCTCTAAAAAGAAGGGCAAACAGACGGAAGAAAAGGCGGACGACGGCGTTGAGATCCAGAAGAGCAACGTGCTTCTTCTCGGTCCGACAGGCGTTGGCAAGACGTTCCTTGCCCAGACCCTTGCAAAGACCTTGCACGTGCCGTTTGCGATCGCAGACGCGACGACGCTTACGGAAGCAGGCTATGTCGGCGAGGACGTGGAAAACATTCTTCTCCGCCTCATTCAAGCGGCAGATTATGATATCTCGCTTGCGGAAAAAGGTATCATTTATATCGATGAGATCGATAAGATCTCCCGCAGAAGCGAAAACCGCTCCATCACACGCGACGTTTCGGGTGAGGGCGTACAGCAGGCACTTTTGAAGATCCTCGAGGGTACGGTCTCCAACGTTCCTCCGCAGGGTGGACGTAAGCATCCCGGACAGGATTTCATTCAGATCAATACGGAAAATATTCTCTTTATCTGCGGCGGTGCGTTTGACGGTCTCGATCAGCTCATCGAGCAGAGAAACGGCAAATCCGCGATGGGCTTTGGCGGTGAAGTCAAATCCAAGGCGGACAAGGAAAAGAAGAACGTATACAAGCAGGTTTCGGCGCATGACATCGTGAAATACGGTCTTATTCCCGAGCTTGTGGGTCGTTTGCCCGTTATCGTGGCGCTCGAGGACCTTGACAAAGACGCGCTCGTTCGCATCCTCAAGGAGCCGAAAAACGCCATTATGAAGCAGTATCAGAAGCTTTTCGATATCGACGGCATGGAGCTTGTCTTCACAGATGAGGCGATCACCAAGATCGCAGAGCTTGCCATCGAGCGTGGCACAGGTGCACGCGGACTTCGCGCCATCATGGAAGAAGTGATGCTTCCGATCTCCTATGAAGCGCCGTCTATGACGGACGTGGAGGCGGTCATCATCACCGAAAAGGTGGTTTCCGAAAAGGCAGAGCCTGAATACAGAAAGAAAGCGCTTATTGAGGCTTGATTTTTTCCCGACGGGGTTCCCGTCGGGATTTTGTTTTTTGCTTTTTTGTAACTTTTTTCTTTCAAAAAGAAAAAAGTTAGTTAAACCTATTCCATTTTTCCTGTATTCGTGTTAATATATAAAGAGAATGACTTATTATACCCTATGAAAATCATTTCAAAAATGCAATTTATCAATATGGAGGAAACTCATGAAACTTTATAATACTCTTTCCAAAACGGTAGAGGATTTTGTGCCGAATGAAGAAGGCAAGGTAAAAATGTATACCTGCGGTCCGACCGTATATCATTTTGCTCACATCGGCAATCTTCGTACCTATATCATGGAAGACGTTTTGGAAAAAACATTCCGTTATCTTGGCTATGACGTAACGCGCGTGATGAACGTAACCGACGTTGGACATCTTACAAGCGATGGCGATACAGGCGAAGATAAGATGCTCAAGGGCGCAAAGCGCGAAAAGAAGACCGTGCTTGAAATTGCCGAATTTTACAAAAATGCGTTCTTCGGCGATTGCGCAAAACTCAACATCAAGACCCCCGATATCGTTCAGCCCGCGACAGGCTGTATCCCCGAATTTATTCAGATGGTAGAGACCCTTCTCGAAAAGGATTACGCATATTTCGCAGAAGGCAACGTGTATTTTGATACCTCTAAGGCGAAGGATTATTATGCGCTTTCGGGTCATAATACCGATGAACTTATGGTCGGCGTTCGTGATGACGTTTCCGAAGATACCAACAAGCGCAACAAGAGCGACTTTGTTCTTTGGTTTACCAAATCCAAATTTGACGATCAAGAGCTCAAATGGGAAAGCCCTTGGGGCGTTGGTTATCCCGGCTGGCATATCGAATGCTCGGGTATCTGCATGAAATACCTCGGCGATAAGCTCGATATCCACTGCGGCGGCGTTGACAACATTTTCCCGCACCATACCAATGAGATCGCGCAGAGCGAGGCTTATGTCGGTCATAAGTGGTGCAACTATTGGTTCCACGTTCAGCACCTCAACGATGAACGCGGTAAGATGAGCAAGTCCAGCGGTGAATTTTTGACCCTTTCTCTCCTGGAAAGCAAGGGCTATGATCCGCTTGCATACAGACTTTTCTGCTTGCAGAGCCATTACAGAAAGCCTCTCACCTTCAGCTATGCAAACATCGATAACGCCGGTGCGGCTTATGCGAAGCTTGTCAAGCGCATTGCCAACCTCTCCCGCGAGGGCGTGGCTGACGCTGACGCTGTCAAGGCTTATCACGATAAATTTGCGGAAGCGATCGCGCAGGATATGAACACCGCGCAGGGTCTTACCGTTCTTTACGATATGCTCAAGGACAGCGCGCTTTCCGACGCAACAAAGCTTGCCATCGTTTCCGATTTCGATACCGTTCTTTCGCTGAATCTCGTTCGTGAGGTCGTGAAGGAAGAAGCACCCGTGGTCGATGAAGCGGATGCGTGGATTTTGGAAAAGATTGCAGAACGTGCGGCGGCAAAGAAGGCGAAGAACTTTGCCGTGGCTGACGCCATTCGTGCAGAGCTCCTCGAAAAGGGTATCACACTCGTTGATACCAAGGAAGGTACGACCTTTAAGAAGGCATAAGATTTATGTATGTAGGGGAGACCCTTTGTGGTCTCCCGTTTGAAAAAATAAATGAACGAAAGGGAAGAGAACCATGAACAAACCTGTTAAAGTCGGTTTCGTTTCGCTCGGCTGTTCCAAAAACCTTGTGGATACAGAAGTGATGCTTGCAAAGCTTGTGGAAGCCGGCTATGAGATCACCCCGAATGATGTTGATGCAGATATCATCATCGTCAACACCTGTGCTTTTATTGAAAGCGCAAAAAAAGAAGCCATTGACAACATTCTTGACGTTGCATGGCTGAAAGAACACGAAAATTTGAAGGGTATTGTGGTAACGGGCTGTCTGGCAGAACGCTATCAGACACAGATATTCGATGAAATTCCTGAGGTTGACGCTGTGATCGGTGTCGGAAGCTTGGATAAGATCGTTGATGCTGTGGATGCTGTTGTAAACGGCGAAAGATTCAGCGCGTTTGATGATAAGAACACCTCCGAGCTTGGCGGCGAACGTATCGTTACTACACCCGAATATACTGCATATCTCAAGATCGCAGAGGGCTGTGATAACTGCTGTACTTACTGTGCGATTCCGCTCATCCGCGGTCATTTCCGCAGCCGTCCGATGGAGGATATCGTTAAGGAAGCCAAGGAACTCGAAGATATCGGCGTAAAAGAGCTCAATATCGTCGCGCAGGACACGACAAGATACGGTCTCGACCTCTACGGCGAATATAAGCTTGCTGAGCTTATCCGTGCGATTTGCGCCGAAACCAAGATCCCGTGGATCCGTCTCCTTTACTGCTATCCCGATAAGATCACGGACGAGCTCATTGCTGAAATGCGCGACAACGACCGCGTTGTGAAATATATCGACCTTCCGATCCAGCATATCAGCGATCACGTTCTTTCCGAAATGAACCGTCATGGCGATTCCGCAATGATTCGTGAGACTGTGAAAAAGCTTCGCGATAACGTGCCCGGCATCTGCATCCGTACGACAGTTATCGTTGGTTTCCCGGGTGAGACCGATGCGGACTTCGAAGAACTTTGCGAATATGTAAAAGAGGCTGAATTTGACCGTCTGGGCGCATTTACCTATTCTCGTGAGGAAGATACCCCTGCATATGATTTCGTTGATCAGATCGACGAACAGACCAAGCAGGATCGATATGACATCATTATGAAAGAGCAGCTTCATATTTCTTCCGCGAAGAACGAAAAGCTGATCGGTAAGCGCATGAAGGTCCTTTGCGAAGCGTATGACCCCGTTGCTGAAGTTTACTTCGGCAGAAGCGCGGCGGACGCTCCCGATATCGATACCAAGGTGTATTTCAAAAACGCGCTCGGTAAGAAGCGCATCGCGCCCGGCTCCTTCGTTGACGTTAAGATCGAAGAAGCTGTGGATTACGATCTCATCGGCAGAACCATTAAATAAATATTCCGTTTTGGAGGTGCTATTATGAAACTGAATTTGCCCAATAAGCTGACCCTTCTCAGAATGCTCATGGTCCCGTTCCTCATGGTTTTCATCACCTTTGATTTCGGACTCGGAGACGTGGTGTCTCGATTGATCGCCGCCGCATTCTTCGGTCTTGCGTCCTTTACCGACTTTGTAGACGGACATCTCGCAAGAAAATACAATCTTGTAACCAACTTTGGCAAATTTATGGATCCGCTTGCAGATAAGCTTATGGTCTTTGTGGCGCTCATTTCTCTTTGCTACACCACAGGCAGAGATGAAGGCGCAACCGTTTACGGCGTATGCCTTCTCATTGCGACCGTGATTGTCATTTTCCGCGAGCTTGCCGTTACGTCCATGCGTATGGTCGTAACCAACACCGACGGTATCGTCATTGCGGCAAACTGGCTCGGTAAGGTAAAGACCTGCATCCAGATCGCGGCGATCCTCGTTGTCATCATCGAACCCATCTTTGAATATGAATTCCTCGATGGTCATGCCGCATCCTATGTGCTTCTCGCTGCAATGTCTGTCATGACCCTTTGGTCCGGCTTTGCTTATTTCAAGAGCTACTGGAAATATATCAATCCCGCAAACTGATATCATGGCCTCGCCCTTTTGGGCGAGGCTGTTTTCGTCTTTGCGAAAGGACACCTTGAAAAGAGGACAAAATAACATAATTCAAATTACCCCTTGACATTTTGGCGATTTTGGTATACAATATAGATATAGAAAGAAAGGCGGGAACAAAGCCCCGCAGACACAGAAAGGAATCTTTTCTATGGCTGATGAAATTTTTGATGCGCAGGATCTCATTACTCTCACCGATGAAGAAGGTAATGAGGAACAGTTCGAAGTGATCGCTTCTTTGGAAATCGACGGCATTATGTATTACGCACTTATGCCTATCGCAAACAACGAAAATGGCGATTGCGTACTTCTCAAGCTTGAAATGGACGAAAACGGCGAGGAGATCCTCTCCACCATCGATGACGATGACGAATATGAACGTGTTGCTGACGCTTTCGATGACGAAGTTTTCTCCGAAATCGATTACGACTAATTCCTACGTATAACTTCTATAAAATCTCATATAATAACCTCATGAGATGCAAGATTTGAAAAAATGCCTGCCCCTCTCGTGATATGCCGAAATTAAACCTACAACTATTTCTTGGAGCCTTAATAATGATCCGGTATGGGGAATGCAGACCTCCCGCCCGTTCCTGTTTATCACGAACGGTGTCGGACGTTGGGAGCACAAACTGCTGGTGCGGGCGCCACCCTAGCTTTTCGCAGGGACTTAATTATGGCGTACACGGCCGGGTGGGTTATTTTTTATATATGAGGATATGAATGAAAATCCGCGCTTTGAGACATCTGCGATAAGCAGTAAACCAAAAAGCATTATAACAAACAGAAAAGGACAGAGAAATTTTTTCGTTTCTCTGTCCTTATTTTTTGCAAGCATATAGCATTTGTAGATACAAATGCAAATCAAGTGATATGCCTCGCAATTGCTCGGCGTGATATTATCGCAGATCGATAGTGATATTGTTCGCTAAGCTCACAGTGATATTATATTCGCCTCCCAAAACTCGCGAAGCGAATACCACTCTGCGGCAACTGAATATCACTGCGTCGCAATATCACTCGCCGTCAGGCGAATATAACTGAGGCACCTGCGATAAAGCAGGTGCCTCAAGGCGCGGATTTTGTTTTGTAGAAAGCTTTCCATATGGAATAAAAAAGAAGCGGCATAGCCGCTTCTTTTTTATATAATTCCAAAGAGAATTAAGCCTTGTTGGTATCGATCTTCTTAACGAATTCTTCGATAGAACCGCCAGCACCTGCGATGGAGTCATATCTCTTATCGATGAGCTTGGTGATGTTATTCTTACCAGCGGAGATCTGCTGAGAAATTTCACCTTCAAGGGAGAGGATAAGATAACCGGGGTCGTAGGTACGAGTGTCAAGGATGATGTTGAGCATTTCTGCAGAATCAGCGTCGCCGCAGTAGTCGTAGGAGTAAGCGTCGATCCAAACGGGACGAACGAGAGCAGTGGAATGAGCAGCGTATACTGTGAAGAAGTCGCCCATGCCTTCGATGTCAACAACAGAAGTAGGAACCATGTAAACCATGAGGTGGTTGTCTACATAGTGAGCATAGTTTTCCTGAGTTTCGGAGTACTTAGGATAAGGAACGAGACCTACAGCGGTATCGGAGTCCTTAAGAGTGGATTCTTCGAGCTTCTGAATGATATCAGAGTAGAAGAGAGTGTTACCGGAAACGAGAGCTGCCTGGCCGTCGCCGTAACCGGTGGTGTCATGTTCGGGAAGAGCCCAAACTTCGATAGCCTTGGAGATGATGGTATCCCACTGAGCAGCGCTTTCACGCATTACGAACTTGAGCGCGCCGTTTTCGTTAACGATCATAGGAAGACCGGAAGCGGTGTGGAGACCGTGAGTAGCGTGAGTTGTAGTAGCCCAACCTACGATATCGCCTTCGGAGTAGTCGATTGTCTGGTTACCGGAAACGTCGTTTGCAGCCTTCTTAACCATTTCAATGAAGATATCCATGGTCCACTTGCCGTCGCGAACGAGCTGGTAAATGTCATAACCGAGACCCTGAACAACAGCGGTTTCGTAAAGGTTCTTATTGAACATAAGAGCGTGTGCGAGAGAAGAAGCGGAGAATGTAAAGTCGCCTACGATGCTGTAAAGAGTATCAACACCAGAAGAGTTCTTGATGGTGTAGGTGTTTACATAGTTCTGATCCCACCAGTCAGCGGTGAGGTCCATGCCGAGGGTGTAGAGGTTGTAGTTGGAGCCGTTTGTTGCGGAAGTACCAACAGAATACTTCATGCAGTAAAGGTCAATGGTCTGCTTACCGGAGGTAACTTCGTTGGAAACGAGAGAACCGGGGTTTTCGGAACCATTGAATGTGATGGTGCAGTTGTAAAGATTCTGAACGTAAAGGTTTCTTTCTTTTGCTGCAACTGCGATAGCGTCGGTGTCTTCGGAGTAAACTTCGCGGTCGCTGTCGAAGCCGTCTGCGCAATCGAGGTAACCTGCGATGATGAATTCGTCGCTACGGAAGTCAACGTCTTCATAGCCGGGGAGTCTGCCTGTACCGTCGAATACTTCGGGTTCGATGATATCATCGGAAGATTCGGTGGTTTCTACGGGTTCGCCGCCAGCGGTTGTCTGGTTGTCGCCAGACTGGGTGGGCTCTGTAGTACCATCGTTCTGTTTGCCAGTGGTGGTCTCTACGGTGTCGGGCTTTTTGGTTGTGGTATCAGCGGGTTCGTCATTACAGCCTGCGAGAAGGCAAACGCCGAGAACCATGGCCAGAGCCAAAACTGAAGCCAAGAGTCTTTTCATAAAAATTCTCCTTTAATATAAAATTTTTCGCCTCGAGTGAATAAATCACTCCAAGAAGGTCTATGTGTATTATAACATCAAAAAATGATTTTGTCAATAGTTATTGCATTTCTCGTATCATCTTTGTTGAATTTTGTCAATACTAACAAATGTATGAAAAACATTCATAGATGGGCGGCACGACGTGCCGCCCATAGGGAAAAGATTATCGATTGGGACGTGCAGAAGGCGTGATGTGCGTGTTTGTGCGGCCGCTGCTGCGGGCACCGTTTTCGCCATTGTTCATGCTTCCATCGCCCTTGCCGCCGAAGGGATCGAGTGCGCCTTCGCTTCCGTTGCCGCCGATGTCGCCATCGGGCACGTTCGGTTCGATGTCTGTCATAGGATTGTCAATATCGGGGATCGGAAGCATCGGGTCGAGGGAGGATTCGTCGGTTACCGCGGACGTTGTGCTCTGTTCTGTTTTTTCAGATGTGGATTTTTCGGTCGTGCGTTCCGTCGTACTTTCGGCAGTGGTTGCCCTTGTTGTGCTATTTTGCGTGTCGTTTCCTGTTCCGCAACCAAATGCAAAGATGATGCACAGGAGTGCCGCGCCTGCGGCGAGAATGCTCAGATATCGTTTCATATATTCTCCTTGTCGCTTTATGATCATTATTTTGGAATCGAGTTTCGATTCAATGATATTGTGTGTCAAATTGGACAAACTCAACGAAAATCTTTTTGGAAGTGCAGGGAAAATATGAAAGCGATTTGAATTCCAAAACAAAAAAACAGTGTCCCAAAAGGGACACTGTTTGATGTTTTTGTGGTTTGCTAAATTATTTAGCAGCGTCTTCCATGTTGGAAGTGTAAGCTTCGAGCTGTTCGATGGAGCAACCGAATACTACGTAGTCAACTTCAACGCATGCGCCCATCTTGATATTAGCACGAGTGTCGAGGTTGGTGTGAGGAGCGTAAGCACCGAGGAAGTGGAAGTTCATAGCGGTGATGTTACCGTTAGCGGTGTTCCAGTTGTGCTGAGGATAAGAGTTATTGCTCTTGGTCTTGTTAACAATGTCGAAGTAGTTGGTCTGGTCAACGGTGAGATCACGACCTACAGCTGCGAGGAACATCATATCGTAGTAGTAGGTAGCCCACTTGTCAGTAGCGGTAGTAACCTTTGCGTGGTCAGAGCTAGAAGTAGGACAGCCGCCCTGGAGGTACATACCAACGGATGCAGTTCTGGTGGAGAGACCTTCACCAGCTCTGTGCCAATGGATGGACATGATGTTGTTGGTGGTGTTGTTAAGGATTCTAACCTTAGCGTACTGGTATCTACCAACCCAAGTGGTGCCGGGGTTAAGGGGAGCACCAGACCAAGTACCCCAACCGGGGATCATTTCGTCGTCGAAGTCGTATGTAACGATATCAGCGAAGCAGAGAGCATAAGAATCACGAGTTGCATTAGCGTCGTAAGACTGGATAGCGTAAATCTTAACGGTATCTTCGGTCCATTCAACAGCGATACGAGAAGCATCGTATGTGAGGTTTGCAACGATGTATTCGTGAGAGGTTTCACCTGCAGCTTCAGCCTTTGTGTTGGTACCGAAGTCGAAACGATCGAATACGCCGAGAGTAGCACCTGTGGTGGTTTCTGCGGGTTCGGTAGCAGTTGTGGTTGTGGGAGCAGGAGCAGTGGTTGTTGTGGTAGCTTCAGTAGTAGCTTCAGTGGTTGTGGTAGCTTCAGTGGTAGCTTCAGTGGTTGTGGTAGCTTCTGTTGTAGCTTCGGTTGTTGTGGTAGCAACAGTGGTAGCCTCGGTGGTTGTATCAGCGGGCTCTTTGTTGCAACCTACCATAGCGAATACTGCAACGAGCATTGCAGCTACCATGATGAGCGACAAAAATTTCTTCATGAGTTGTCTCCTTTTTGAAAAAATAAAAATAATTATTTTGACGTTGGGATGCTGTCTGAAAGCACCGTACGCCGTGATTACTGCTATTATATCACCAAAATTCAAATTTGTCAATATCCTTGCGAAAATTCTGTGCAATTTGACACAATTTTTCGAAGAAAAAATCGAATGGAAATAGGAGGGCAAAAGCATTGAGTAAATATAATTGTTGATATAAAATAATACTGAATATGTTTTTGATTGGCTTATTTGAAAAAATTGCATTTTTCTCCTTTGATTTTGTAACAAAATTGTAATATTTCTCTAAGGACGAAAATTCCATTTTTTTCCGTAAGAAAAAGGAAAGCGAATAAATGCTTTCCTTTTATATTATATATTGGCGCTCAATCCTCGTAGTCCTTTGAGGCATCTACGGGTGCGAGTGCAATATGAGCCATCGGATCTTCGGATATATCGTCTTTGTAGATTTCAAAGTGAAGATGGGGCTCTTCTGCGATTTCGATGAGCGCTGTATCGCCAACGTAACCGATCTCATCACCCGCTTTTACGGTAGTCCCTGCTTCGATTCCGGTGGGGATCCTTGTCTGCATATTGCGGTATACGGTCTTATAACCATCCGCATGGGTAATGACGATGCTCTGTCCCATCATGGGATGGAATTCCACGGATTCCACGGTGCCGTCTGCTGCGGCATAAACGGGTGTTCCTGCTTCCGCCTTGATATCGACACCGAGGTGTACGCGATAGTCTTCCATGGTGTTAGAGAAAACGGGGACGTCTGCAGACCATTCACCGATCACGTTGCCTGCGGAAACGGGTGCAATGAAGCTGATCTTTTCTGCAATGACAGGTTCTTCTTTTTTGCCAGTGGTGGTTTCTTGCGGCTTCGTTCCCGTGGTGGTTCCCGTTGTGGTTTCGCTCGGAGCGGGGTCAGGACGTTTTGCGGAGACAACGGCAATGACGGTGATCACGATCGCCGCTACGATCAGCAGCGAAAGACCGATGGCAAGTCCGCGGTTCATTTGTAATTTCTTTTGATTTTCGTTCATCATAATCGAGTTTCCTTTCTGCCGATTGGCATTTGAACTGCTTCTATTGTTGACCGAAAATCGCTCGTTATTCAAAAAATTGCAAATTTTTCATAAATTTGTACGTGATGCAGACTCTCTTTCTCTTTTCAAAGAAGAAAGCTGACCATGGGTCAGCTTTCTTCGATCATATATCCTTTTCCGCGGACCGTGGTGATGAGACGTACCCCGAAAGGGTGATCGATCTTGGCGCGCAGATAGTTGACGTAAACGTCGACCACGTTGGTTCCTCCTCCTGCTTCATCAAAAACGAGCGACAGCGCTTCCTCACGGGAAACGGGAACGCCGCGGTTTTCATAGAGCAGGTCGAGCATTGCGAATTCCTTTTTTGTGAGCTCCACTTTTTTTCCCTTGAAATAGGCGATGCGGTTTTCTTTATCCAAAGCCAAAAATTCAGAGGGACTTTTCTTTTTCGGGAGATGAAAAGCTGTCTTATGCGATTTTTCATCGGGCTCGAAAAAGGTTTCAAAAAATTCCTTGATGAGGAAAGGACGCGTGATGGAATAGTATTTTGTGAGCTCGGCATTGGTCAGCGCAGAAAGCTGCTCGGGATATCCGAAAATGATGGTTTCAAAGGCAAACGGTGGAAGCGGTCCTTCCGAAAGGAATGCTGCATCCACGAGCGCGAGGTGCGCGGATTTCAAAAGGTCGGGCATTTCGTTTTTCGCGCGCGCTGTCATCGGAGAAAATCCTCTCTCGGAAAACTCGAGTGCGAGCATACGGGCAAAGCGTTCGTCAGCGGTGGCGATCAATACGTTCATGCGAAGACCTCCTTTTTATCAAGTATCCGATTTTTGTGTTACCGCATTGCCTGTTGCGGGGATCTTGAGCTTTTTGCATTTTTCAAAGCCTTCATAATGCTTTTCGGGCTCGCGTGTTGCGGCAACGAGCTTCTGACCGGGCTTCATGGTGAAAAGGTTCACGCCGGCGGCGGTTCTGGTTGCCTTTTCGGGAATGAGTCGGCTGTTTATATAGATCGCTTTGCCGGCGTCATTTACAAGAAGCAGATCGAAAGGCTCGCTTTCATAGAATGCGGCAACGAGCGGAGATGCATCGGAATAGGCATTTACGAGTTTCTTTCTTGCGGATTTTGTTTCGTAAAGGGAGAGGGGAACACGGACGCCCTTTCCGTTTTCGAAGATATAAACGAGATAATGATTTTCGGGATAGGACGAAATGGGCTTGAACGCCACGACGCCTTCTCCGTCATCAAAGCTGAGCTTTGCGGGAACGTAATCGCCGAGCGCGGACGCCTTTTTGTTTTCGAAATCACTTGCCTTGGCGCGATAGATCTTTTGTTTATCGCTTACGAAGATGAGTTCGGAAATATTTTCGGCATCTTCGATCTGTGAGACCTCGTCTCCGGGCTTGAGACCTTGCTCCTCGCTCATGCGGAAGGATTGCAGCGTGATCTTCTTAAAATATCCTTCTTTGGTGAGAACGAGCTTGACACCGTAGTTTTCCACAAAGTCCTTTTCATCGTATTCTTCCACGGTATTTTCGAAAATCAGCTTTGTTTTACGCGGAATGGCGTATTTTTTCTTGATCTCCTCAAGCTGTTTGATGATGAGATTCTTGAGTCTGCGTTCGGATGCGATGGTCTTTTCGAGGTTGTCGATCTCCTTATTCAGCTCATCGATCTCCTTGAGGCGGTTGATGATATATTCGCGGTTGAGGAAGCGGAGCTTGATCTCCGCGATGTATTCCGCTTGGATCTCATCGATCTTGAAGCCTGCCATGAGATTGGGGACGACTTCGCTTTCCTTTTCCGTTTCGCGGACGATCTTGATGGCTTTGTCGATATCGAGCAGGATCTTGCCAAGACCCATCAGCAAATGGAGCTTGTCTTTTTTCTTAGCAAGATCAAAGGTAAGCTCTCGCTTGACGCAGTTCATGCGGAAGCGGATCCATTCATGGATGATCTCACGAAGTCCCATTTGGCGCGGACTGCCGTCGATGAGGATATTGAAATTGCAGGAGAAGGAATCCTGCAGGGGCGTCTTTTTATAGAGCTTGGTCATGAGCTTGTCGGGATCTGTACCGCGGCGAAGATCAAGAGTGAGCTTGAAGCCGTGCAGGTCGATCTCATCGCGCACGTCGGTAACCTCTTTGAGCGCACCGCTTTTGATCATATCGGTGAGCTTTTTGAGGATAAGCTCGATGGAGGTAGAGTAGGGGATCTCCACAACGTCGATGCAGTTTGCCTCTTTGTCGTAAATATAGCGTGCGCGAAGCGGAATATTGCCTCTTCCCGTTTCGTAGATCTCCCGCATGCGGTCGCGGTTATAGATAAGATGTGCGCCGCCCGAGAAGTCGGGTGCCTTGATGATATCAAGCAAGTCATCCGTCGTTGTATTTTCATCCTTCAGTACGGCGATCGTGCCGTCGCAGACCTCTCCGAGATTGAACGAGCAGATCTGGCTTGCCATACCGACGGCGATACCCATATTGGGAGAAACGAGTACGTTTGGGAACGCTGTCGGGAGCAGAACGGGCTCTTTCATGGTGCTGTCGTAGTTGTCGACAAGGTCTACGGCATCCTTATCGATGCCGCGGAACATTTCAGCGGCGATGGGATCGAGCTTGACCTCTGTATATCGGGATGCGGCGAATGCCATGTCGCGGCTGTAGACCTTACCAAAGCTTCCCTTGGAGTCGATGAGCGGGTGGAGAAGCGCTTCATATCCGCGAGTGAGACGCACCATCGTTTCGTAAATTGCCATATCACCGTGAGGATTGAGTTTCATGGTTTGACCAACGACGTTTGTGCTTTTCGTTCTGTGTCCCGTGAGAAGCCCCATTTTATACATGGTATAGAGTAGCTTTCGATGCGAGGGCTTGAGACCGTCGATCTCGGGGATCGCACGGGAAACGATCACGCTCATAACGTATGGCATATAGTTTTTTTCAATCGTCTCCGTGATGGGCTGATACGTAACCTCAGCGGGGACGATTTCTTTTTTGATTGGCTTTTTGGCTTTTGCCATGTTTTTTTGAGTTCCTTTCGTGAAATAAAACGGGACGTCGAGGGCGCCGTCCCTACAAAATGATTTTTTTCGTTAAATATCCGCTTCCGCGATATAATCCTTGCCGTAATCGGCGATGAAGCGTTTGCGCTCGGAAAGATCGTCTCCGAGAAGCGTTTCAAAGATGTATTCGGTCTTTTCCTTGTCTGCCTCCATGATCTTGATGAGACGTCGTGTTTCGGGGTTCATGGTGGTCTGCCACATCATGTCGGGCTCGTTTTCACCAAGTCCTTTGGAGCGCTGGAGCGTATATTTTGCATTGCCAAGAGAGGTGATGACCTTTTGTTTTTCGCTTTCGTCGTAGGCGAAGTAAATTTTATCCTTGCAGGTGATCTCATAAAGCGGAGATTCCGCGATGAAGACCTTGCCTTCCTTGATAAGTGTGGGCAGAAGTCGATAGAAAAGGGTGAGGAGAAGCGTTCGGATCTGGAAACCGTCTTCATCGGCATCGGTACAGATGATGATCTTGCTCCATTTGAGCTGAGAGAGGTCAAAGATACCTTGCTCATTGTTCTTTGTCTTTACTTCAACCCCGCAACCGATGACTTTGAGTAGGTCAACGATGATATCGCTCTTGAAGATGCGGTCGTAATCGGCTTTCAGACAGTTGAGAGTCTTACCTCTGACAGGAATGATGGCTTGAAATTCGGAATCACGTCCGAGCTTGACGGATGTCATCGCGGAGTCGCCCTCTACGATATAAAGCTCGCGGCGCTCGGGATCCTTGGAACGGCAGGATACGAATTTTTCTACGCGGTTTGCCACGTCTGTTTGTGCGGTGAGCTTCTTTTTGATGTTGAGACGTGTGCTTTCTGCGTTTTCGCGGCTGCGCTTGTTAACGAGGATCTGGTTTGTGATCTTTTCCGCATCAGCAGGGTTTTCAATGAAATAATATTCGATATGTTTTTTCAGATAATCGGTGAGAGCGGTTGCGATGAATTCATTGTTGATGGCTTTTTTCGTTTGGTTTTCATAAGAAACCTGCGTGGAAAAGCTGTTGATGATGAGAACGAGACAGTCCTGAACGTCCTGGAAGGTGATCTTGCTCTCATTTTTATTATATTTGCCGTTGTTTTTCAGATATTTGTCGATGGCATAAACAAACGCGGTCTGCGTTGCCTTTTTGGGGGAACCGCCATGCTCGAGAAAGCTTGAGTTATGGTAGTATTCGATCAGATTGACGGTGTTCGAAAAACAAAAGGCGATCTCCGCTTTGAAGTCGTATTCGGGCTTATCCTCGCGGTCGCGTCCGCGCGCTTCCGTTTTCCAAAGCACGGGCGGCGTGAGAGCCGTATCGCCCACGACGCGTGCGATCTGGTCTTCAATGCCGTTTTCGCAGAAATATTCTTTTTCTTCAAAGGTGCCGTCTTCATTTTCCCATTTGAAAATGAATTTGAGCCCTGCGTTGACGATGGCTTGTCTGTCAAGCATCGTCTCGAAAAATTCACGGGGGATATCGGTTGAGGTGAAGACTTCAAGGTCGGGCTTCCAGGTAACGACCGTACCTGTGCGTTGCTGCTTTCTGGAAAGAGGTGTGCGGATCAGCTCTCCGTCAGGGTTGCCCTTTTTGAAGTTCATTTCCAGCATTTCCGTCGTACGATAGGATTGCACCTTCATAAATTCGGAGCTGTACTGTGTTGCGGCGGCACCGAGGCCGTTGAGACCGAGGGAATATTTATAATGGGCATCATCGCCTGCATTGTTATTATACTTGCTGCCTGCGTAAAGCTCGCAGTATACGAGCTCCCAGTTATATTTTCCCTCGTTTTCGTTGTAATCCAGCGGAACACCGCGACCGAAGTCCTCGATGGTGATGACGCCGTCGCGTGTTACGGTGATGTGGATGCGGTCGCCGTGTCCTTCTCTTGCTTCGTCAACGGCATTGGAAAGTATTTCAAATACGGAATGTTCACAGCCTTCAAGTCCATCCGAGCCGAAGATCACGGCGGGACGTTTGCGGACACGGTCCGCACCTTTGAGAAGCTTGATACTGTTGTCATCGTATACTTGTGTTTTTTTCGCCATAGCGCTGTAAATTGTCCTTTCTTTTGCGAGTGGATGCTCGGTTTATTTTTTCTGCCATGAAAAATTTCCGAACAAGGTTGATTTATCGAAAGTTTATTGATATAATACTAATTGAATGTTGGTTTGGGTATATTCATTCGTGCTTTATGAGGAATTTATTCTCATCACAAGCATTTTGATACTATTTTACCACAAATCCCATCTGAAATCAAGGAATTTTTATGAAATTTAACATAAGAGGAACAAAGGGTATGCTTGCCACTTTTTTTGCAGAAGAAAAAATCGAATATTTCGGTGTTTTGCCATTTTCCGCGTGCCGTCTGCGCCGTCCCGATATCATAGAAAGAAAGGGTATTTCGTCAGAAAGCATTGAAAGTGCGATCATGCTTCTTGTTCCGTATTACGTAAACGACGGAGCGGGGAATATCTCATTGTATGCACGCTCGGGGGATTATCATCATTACTGCGACTTGCTTTTTGAAAGACTTTTGTCAAAGCTTGAAGCAAGGTTTGGCGGTCGTTTCCTTGGCTTTGCGGATAAATCTCCGATCGAAGAAAATATTGCCGCTTCCATGGCGGGACTTGGTAAGCTCGGCGACAATTATATGCTCATAAACGAAAAATACGGCTCGTTCGTTTTTCTTGGAGAAATTCTTTCCACAGTGAAGCCCGAAGTGCTTGGTTTTGACGGCAAGATCGCAGAGCCTGCTTATTGTCCGCATTGCGGTGCTTGCAAGAGAGCTTGTCCGATGATGATCGAGGATATGGAGTGTCTTTCCGCCGTAACGCAGAAAAAAGGTGTCCTTTCCGATGCGGAAGCCGATTATCTAAAAAAATACGGGTCAGCTTGGGGCTGTGATCTTTGTCAGCTTGCCTGTCCGCTCAATCAAAAGGTGCTGGCAAACGGTGTAGAAACGCCGATCGACTTTTTCCGAGAAAATCGCATTTCCACGTTGACTGCAGAAGTGCTTGAGAAAATGAGCGATGAAGAATTCAAAGCACGTTCATTCTCATGGCGCGGCAAAGCACCGCTTCTTCGCAATTTGGAGTTGCTTTCTCACTAATCTTGTATAAATCTTTTTCTCCTCGCTAATAATATATAAGGAAGAATATTGATATGCGAGGTCATCATGACGGAAAAGGAAAAGGCGCGGATGCTTTCGGAAAATAAGCGCTTGCGAAAAGAAAATGAATATTTAAGACATCGGCTTTCTGCCCTTGGCGAAAAATTTTCCGATAGAGAAGATACGCCGATCGAATCACGCTTTGCCGATATTTCCCGAATGACAGGTGCATCTCATAAACGAACCTATCTCGGATATCTCCTTGGCAGGATCAAGGTCAGTATGGCGTTTCGCTTGTGGGATAAAACGCGCTTTGCCGTGAGATGGTTTTTCTTTGCCTCGAAAATTTGGAATCTTCTCGTTTGGCTTTTCGTGATTCTCGGCTTTGGTACGCAGTTTCTTCTTTTTGCCAGCGCATTGATGATCTTTTTGCCCGCAGTGCTTTTGATCTCGCTTATGCTTGGTTTTATGGGCTTTTTTGCCCATCGAAAATGGAACAAAGCACTTGCCTCATTTTTTTCCTCTCCCGATGAGAAAATCTATATCGTTTTTGCTCCGAAAGCATGGGAAAAGCACGAATATTTTCGATATATGCTTAAAGAGATGCAAAAAGACGGTATGGTCTTTCTCGTGTTTCATTCGTTTTCCGCGTGTGGATATAAAGGTGCGAAAAGACTATCTTCTCGTCTCTGCGCGGTGCATATCAGCTATTATTTTTCCCTGAAAAAGCATATTGAGGGAAAAATGATTCAAATTTATTAAAATTATATCAACTTTTTTCTTTCAAAAAGAAAAAAGTTGACGCAAAGACAGAAATTAAATATACAAATAAAATAAAAAAACAGAAAGGAGTCCTCCCATGATTGGCATTGTCTACGGAAAAAGCGGAACGGGAAAAAGTGAATGGGTCTTTCATGAAATGAATAAAGCCGCAAGCAAGCACCGTGTGTTTTTGCTCGTACCCGATAGAGAAGCGGTCATGGCGGAAAGCCGAGCGGCAGCTCTTCCTAACGCGGGAAACATCGACGTTCTCACGTTTGGCAGACTTTGTAACTATCTTTTCCGTACATATGGCGGACTTTGTGTGGATTATATCGGCAAAGGCGCGAAAAAACTCATCATGCGCAATGTCATGCGTGCCATCGCGCCGATGCTGAAGGAATATGGCGCTTCTGCGGAAAGTCTTGGTATCTATGAAAAAATGGCGGCTTTGCGTACCGTCTTTTATCAGGATCAGATATTTCCCCGTGATTTGGATAAGACCTCCATGGCGCTTGGCGTGGAAACACCGCTTGGCGCGAAGCTTTCTGACTTGGCTTTGATTTTCGCCGCATTCGATGCGGAGGTATCTTCGCGCTGGGAAGACCCCGACGGTATGCTTTCGCGTGCGGAAAAGCTTCTTTCCGAGCATGATTTTTTTGCGGGAAGCGTGGTTTTCGTGGATTCCTTTACCTCCTTTTCCGCGCAACAGATGGAAATCTTGGCGCATATCATGCACGGTGCAGATGACGTTTTTATCACACTTCCGTATCTGCCCGAGGAAAGAAACGAAGCCTCTGTGCGTTTCCTTGCAGGAACGGATGACAGACTTCGCCGTACCGCAGAAAGAGCGGGTGTAAGGGAAGCGGATTCCATCGTGCTTCGCGGCGCAAAACGATATGAAAGCGAGGAGCTTGCCTTTCTTGCAACCGAGATTTCCGCGCAAACGACTGTTTCGGCGGTTTGGGAAGCAGAACCGCAGGATATCACGCTCGTTCGTGCGGCAAACGTCTTTGCGGAAGCGGAGGCGGCGGCGCTGGATATTTGCCGAGCCGTCCGCGGCGGACTTCGGTATCGTGATATCGCGGTCGTCGTGCGCGACCCTGCATCGTATGAGGGGATTCTCGACGCGGTATTCCGCAAATATGAAATTCCGTATTTTCTTTCTTCGCGCAAGGAAATTTCGGAAAAACCGTTCGTAAAATTGATTTTCTCCGCTTTTTCCGTAACGGAACGCGGTTTTCGCGGGGAAGACGTGATCTCCTATATCAAAACAGGCTTTTCGGGGATCTCACCTGAGGATGTGAGCCTTTTTGAAAATTATATCATCAAATGGCATCTCAGAGGCAAGCTTTTCACAAGCGATGAACCGTGGAATATGCACCCGAGAGGCTATGGCTTCTCCTTTTCGGAGGAGGATCACGGGATCCTTTCCCGTCTTGCCGAAATGAAAATGACCGTTATTGAGCCTTTGAAGGCGTTTTCTGCGGCGAATCGTACCGCGAAAACCGTGAGGGAACGCGCGACCTTGCTCTTTGATTTCCTTTCAGGGCTTTCCGTTTCGGAAAAACTGACGGCGAAAGCCGAAGAAGCCAAAGCGCGCGGCGATATGGCGCTTGCCATGGAAACCGTACAGCTTTGGAACGTATTTTGTGAAACGCTTGACCAGCTCGTCGTTTCGTCGGGCGAAACGGAAGCGACGGCGCAGGAATTTTCGCAGATGCTCATGATGCTGTTTCTTGAAACCGATATCGGTAAGATCCCGACCTCGGTTGACGAGGTTTTGATTTCGAGCGCGGCGCAAACGCTGACGGGCGGTCATAAGTATGTGTATCTCATCGGCGCGGCGGAGGGCGTTTTTCCGCAAAAGGTCAGTGAGGACGGACTTTTCTCCGAGCATGAAAAGACCGCGCTTGCGACCATGGGCGTGGAGCTTTCCGACAGATTGGAACGCCGTGTTTCCGAGGAGCTCTATTTCTTTTACCGCGCGGCGACGATGCCGAGCAAGCGTCTTTACGTCAGCTTTTCACATTATAGCCTTTCGGGTGCGGAGCAAAGGGAATCGGTCGGTGTCAAGCGTATTTGTAAGCTTTTTCCAAGTCTTGCGGTGCAGGATTTTGAGCTTTCCGCGCCCATCGACCTCGTGGAAAGCCGAGCCGCTTCCTTTGAACACGCAACGTCATTTTCGGGCAATCTCGGTCGCGCATTGCGTGAATATTATGAAAATCACCCCGAATATGCCGAAAAATTCAAATATATGCAAATGCCCTTGGGTGCGGAAAAAACAACGCTTTCCGCAGAAAACGCCGAGATCTTATTCCCCGGCAAGCTCACGACGAGTTATACGAGGCTTGAAAAATTTATTAAATGCCGATTTGCGTATTTCTGCGAATATGAGCTGAAGCTCCGCGACGATTCCCCTGCGAGCTTTGGCGCGGTGGATATCGGCAGTTTTATGCATGGCGTACTCGAAAAAACGGTGCGCTGGATCGCCGAGGGCGGTGAGGGCGATATTGCCGAGGGCGTAAAACATATCGCAGGTGAATACTTGGAAGCGATCTTCCACCAAGATGTGGAAAAGCTCCCGAAACGCTTACAGCATTTGTTTGCTTACCTTTGCAAAAGCGCGGAAATATTTGCAAGGCGAATGAAAGAGGAATTTGAGGAATCGTCTTTCCGTCCTTGTGATTTTGAGCTTTCCGTCAGCCGAGATGGCAACGCCGTCGTTCCGATGCGCCTCGTCGGTGAGGATGTCAGCGTTGAGCTTCGCGGTAAGATCGACCGCGTAGATATGTACGAGGGCGAGGGCGGCAAGCTTTATATCCGTGTCGTGGACTACAAAACGGGTGAAAAGACCTTCGATATCAAAAACGTGCGCTTGGGACTCGATATGCAGATGCTTCTCTATCTCTTTTCCATTTGGGAAAACGGAGAAAAGCGTTATCATGGAGAGATCGTTCCCGCAGGTGTGCTTTACGCAGGCATCAAGCCTCCGCAGGTAGATCTTGCTGTGGGTGAAAACGGAAATGAAGATGATATTTCCGTCAAAACGAGCGGACTTTTCCTCAAGGATGAAACGATCCTGCGCGCGATGGACCCTGCGCTTTCGGGCAAATGGATCCCCGTGAAGGAAAGCGATCTTGGAAAAGATAAGCCGAATCTCGTCGGACTTGACGCTTTTCTTTCTCTCAAGGAGGAGGTCAGCGAAACGGTGTTACAATACGCCGCTGAACTCAAGGCAGGCAAAGCTTATGCGCGTCCCATGACACAGGGCGGTACAAGTCCTTGCGAATATTGCCGTATGCGTGCGATTTGCAGGATTCGATGAATGATTGCAGCCGAACGGCGCAAAAAGTGTTCTTTTGGTACTTTTCTTGTCCGACAAGAAAAGTACATATGCCTTTTCTTAAAAATAGATCATAAAAATAAAAAATTTATCATAAATCATCAGGAGGTGTTCTTTTGAAAATACCGGAAAGAATCTTGAAAAAAGTAGAAAAGCCCGCTCGATATACGGGCGGCGAATGGGGACAGACCGTCAAGGATAAAAACGCCGTTGACGTTCGATTTGCGTTTTGCTTCCCCGATACATATGAGATTGGTATGTCCAATCTCGGCGTGCGAATCCTTTATCACGTGCTGAACTCCCGTGAGGATACGTGGGCAGAACGTGCCTATGCACCATGGGTCGATATGGAAGAAGCCATGCGCGCGGAAAATATCCCCCTTTGGGCGCATGAAAGCGGCGATCCGCTCCGTGAATTTGATATTCTTGGCTTTTCCATTCAGTATGAGCTTTGCTATACGAACGTACTCAATATGCTTGACCTTGCAGGCATTCCGCTCCTTTCCTCTGAACGAGATGAAAGCCATCCCATCATCATGGCGGGCGGTCCTTGCACCTATAACGCCGAACCGATCGCCGATTATTTCGACCTTTGTATGATCGGCGAGGGCGAAGAGGTCATCGACGAGCTGGTAACGCTCTATAAAGAGCATAAAAAGCGCGGTTTTGTCCGTGCAGATTATCTCCACGATGCCGCAAAGATCGAGGGCGTTTACGTCCCCTCTCTCTATACTCCGAGCTACAACGAGGACGGCACGCTTGCGTCTGTTACACCCCTTTATGACGATATCCCGACGAAGATCAAAAAGCGTATCGTCAAGGATATGGACAAATCTCCGTTCCCGAATAAGCTCGTCATGCCCTTTATCGAAACCGTACAGGATAAGATCACCCTTGAGGTTTACAGAGGCTGTATCCGTGGTTGTCGTTTCTGTCAAGCGGGCATGGTTTGGCGACCCGTTCGTGAAAAGTCCGTAGAGGTCCTGACCAAGCAGGCAGAAGCGCTTGCCGATGCCACGGGATATGACGAAATGACCCTTTCTTCTCTCAGCATCAGCGACTATACCTGCATCGACCATCTGACAGACGAGCTTCTCAAATGGACGGACGAGCGCAAGATCTCGCTCTCTCTCCCTTCTCTCCGCGTGGATAGCTTCACAAAAGAGCTGATGGATAAGATCTCCACGGTTCGTACAGGTTCTCTCACCTTTGCACCCGAAGCCGGTACACAGCGTTTGCGCGACGTTATCAATAAGAATGTGGAAAAGGACGACCTGCTCCGCGCTTGCCGTGTCGCGTTTGAGGGCGGTAAATCACAGGTCAAGCTCTACTTTATGCAGGGACTTCCGACCGAAACGAACGAAGACCTTGACGGTATCAAGGATCTGGCAGAAAGCGTGATCCACGAATATTATCAGACCCCGAACCGTCCGAAAAAGGCGCCGGGTGTTACGATCTCTGCTGCTTGCTTCATTCCGAAGCCCTTTACACCTTTCCAGTGGGAACCGCAGTGTGAAATGGAAACGCTTCTGGAAAAGCAGAAATATCTCGATGACAAGATCAATGACCGCAAGATCAAATATAACTATCACGATGCCAAGGTCAGCCGTATCGAAGCCGTTTTCGCAAGAGGCGACAGAAAACTGAACAAAGCACTTGCCAAAGCACATGAAATGGGACTTCGCTTTGACGGTTGGGACGAGCATTTCCACTATGAAAAATGGCTCGAAGCCTTTGAAGCCGTCGGTATCGATCCGTCCTTCTATGCCAACCGTGAATTTGGCGAAGAAGAGCTTCTCCCGTGGGATAACATCGATATCGGTGTTACCAAGGAATTTTTCCTCCGCGAACGTCATCGCGCGTATGCGGAAACGACAACAAAGAATTGCCGCCTGAACTGTAACGGATGCGGCGCAAATCAATTAGGAGGTGAACGCTCATGTTGTCCCAGCCTCAAAAAATAAGAGTGATGTTTTCCAAGACAGGAAGTCTCAAATTCATTTCCCATCTTGACCTCAACCGTACCGTAAAATCCGCATTTTTGCGTTCTCGTTTGCCCATTTGGTATACCATGGGCTTCAATCCCCATCCGAAAACGGTCTTTTCGCTTCCGCTTTCCGTCGGAACGGCAAGCCTTTCTGAGTTTATGGATTTCCGTGTTACGGAAGAAATTACGGGTGAGCAGATCTGCAAGCGACTCAATGAAGTATTTCCCGAGGGACTTCGTGCGCTGGAAGCTTATGTTCCTACCACGAAATTCCATGATATCGGCTGGGCAGATTACGAGGTCCGCATGGAGATTGCAAATCCTTCTGCTATGGTAGACTCCGTAAAACAAGCGCTTGCGGGTGAGATCATCATCGATAAGACCACGAAGATCGGTACACGCACCATCGATATCGCACCGCTTACCCGTGTGGACGATGTTTTTGAGGAAAACGGCGAGCTTGTCTTGCGTTTGCATCTTTCTGCAACGACGGATAATTATGTCAATCCGAAATATATCATCGATTTTCTGAGTACAAAGCTTGGTATTCCGGGGGAAAAGGATGATTATACTGTCTGCCGCACAGCAGTCTATTTGGCGGATGGTGAAACGATTTTCCGTTAAACTCTTGCTTTTTTCTCATATTTGTGTTATCATAGTATTATAGTAATCAACGGAATCGGAGGATTCTTATGGCAAACAAAACAATAGACGAAAAAATGCAGCTCCTCTTTGAGGGCATCTTGACCCTCAAAACGGTAGAGGAATGCGCTGACTTCTTTGGCGATCTATGCACAAAGACCGAGCTTCGTGAAATGTCCAAGCGTCTTTACGCGGCAAAGCTCATTTCCGAGGGTGAAAAATACGCAGATATCGTGGAACAGACGGGACTTAGTACCGCGACCATTACCCGTGTCAACGGCTGTCTGAAGGATGGCAACGACGGATATGTAACGGTTCTCGCACGTCTTTCCGAAAACTCTTAAAAAATAGATAGGCGCACGATTTCGTGCGCCTTTTTGGTATGTTTGGATACCGTATTTCGCTGAAAACTTCACAAGCGATAGGGGAGGGCTTGCTCCTCCCGAAAATAAGCATTTCATTCACTCACTCATCCAAAATGCTCACATCAAGAAAGGATATTCACCATGAAAAAAACAGCAATCGTAACAGGCGCATCGCGCGGAATCGGACGTGCCATTTCCTTGAAGCTTGCCGAGGCAGGCTTTACCGTCGTTGCGGCGGCGCGCGCAAACGAAGAAAAGGCGGCAGACTATATCGCAGAGCTGAAAGCGCTTTCCCCTGAATCCATCTATGTTCCGACCGATATTTCGGTAAAGGAGGCGCGTGAGCATCTTGTCGATACGGCGTATGAACGCTTTGGTAAGCTCGATATTTTGGTCAATAACGCAGGCGTAGCACCTCTTGAAAGAAAAGATCTGCTCGAAATGAGCGAAGAAAGCATGGATAGACTTCTTGATATCAACCTCAAGGGTACGTTTTTCCTCACACAATACGCGGCAAATAAGATGGTCGCGCAAAAGACGGGGGATATGATCATCAACGTAACCTCCATGTCTGCGTATACGGCGAGCATCAACCGCGGAGAATATTGTATCTCCAAGGCGGGACTTGCCATGGTAACGGAGCTTTTTGCCGCTCGTCTTGCGGAATACGGCATCAACGTCTATGAGATTCGTCCAGGCATCATTCGCACCGATATGACCGCAGGCGTTGCTAAAAAATACGAAGACCTCATCGCAGGCGGACTTCTTCCGATTTCCCGTATGGGCGAGCCTGAGGATATCGCCAAGGCTGTTTTGGCGCTTGCTTCGGGTGCGCTTCCGTATTCCACAGGGGAAGTTCTCAATATTGACGGCGGCTTCCATATCCGCACACTTTGATAAGATGGGTGATTCTCTATGAAAATCAGTGATCTCACGGTCAAGCATATGACCATTCCGCATTACAGCGCCTCGGTTTTCGTCGTTGGAAGCGGTGCCGCAGGCTATAATGCTGCGGATTCTCTCTATGACCTCGGTATGAAGGACGTTGCCATCGTTACCGAGGGACGATATATGGGAACCTCGCGCAATACGGGCTCGGATAAGCAGACCTATTATAAGCTGAACGTAACGGGTGCTGTCCGCGATTCCGTATACGATATGGCGAGATCGCTCATGCGCGGCGGTTCGATGCATGGCGATATCGCGCTTACTGACGCGGCGCTTTCCGCAAGAGGCTTTTTCAAGCTCGTGGGGCTTGGCGTGCCGTTCCCGATGAATGAATACGGCGAATACGTCGGCTATAAGACCGACCATGACGAAACGACGAGAGCGACCTCCTGCGGACCTCTCACCTCCAAATATATGACGGAAGCGCTCGAACGCACCGTCATGGCAAAGAATATCCCCATCTTTGACGGGCATCGCGTGATCAAGATCTTGACGGAAAACGGGCGTGCAGTCGGCTTTTTGACCCTTTGCCGAGAAGCCGTAACCGAGAAAGATCCGCTTGGACTTTGCCTTTTCACCTCGGGCGCTATCGTGTATGCCGTCGGCGGTCCGTCTGCCATTTATGCGGATACGGTCTATCCGCCGAGCCAGACCTCGTCGCTTGGCACGGCGTTTCTTGCGGGCGCGGCGGGAGCAAATCTCACCGAATCGCAGTATGGACTTGCCTCGGTCAAGTTCCGTTGGAACCTTTCGGGAACGTATCAGCAGGTGCTTCCGCGGTACGTTTCGACCGATGAAAAGGGTGAAGATGAACGGGAATTTCTGCGCGAAGCCTTTGAAAGTGATGAAGAAATGCTGGGTGCCATCTTCCTCAAGGGCTACGAATGGCCCTTTGACCCGAAAAAAACGACCCTTGGCGGTTCTTCCCGCGTGGACCTTGCCGTGTTCAGAGAACGCGCAAAGGGCAGAAGAGTATTCCTTGATTACCGTCGAAATCCTACGGCGGCGGAGAAGAACGGCGCGTTTGACGTAGACGCGCTTTCCGAACGGGCGCGGACATATCTTGAAAATTCGGGTGCGATTTTACAAATGCCCATTGAACGCCTTGCCAAGATGAATATGCCTGCCATCGAGCTGTATCGCTCAAATGGCATCGACCTTTACACGGAAATGCTGGAAATTGCCGTTTCTGCACAGCATTGCAACGGCGGTCTTGCCGTTCATAATAGCCGAGAAAGCACGACGCTTTCGGGCTTTTATGCCGTCGGTGAATGTGCAGGTACGTTTGGCGTTTATCGCCCGGGCGGTTCGGCGCTCAATTCCACGCAGACGGGAAGCCTTTTTGCGGCGATGGATATCGCAAGGAAAAAGGCGGATATCCCCAATCTTTCCGATGCGGTAGCGCAAGAGATCGTGAAAGAAACGGAATTGCTCCTTTCGATGAAAGGCGCGGTCTCACGCGATGAGATCCTTGAAAAACGCTATCTTTTGGGTCGAAGAATGTCCGATTCGGCGGCGTTTCTCAGAAATGCAGAGAAGATCGAGGAAGCCATCAAGGCGACGCGCCATGACCTTTTGCATTTCGCAGAGGATCATGCGCTTGCGGAATCCGAGTGGCTTTACGATGCGCTCATCAACCGCGATATTTTGCTTGCTCAGCTTGTGTATCTCTCTGCGATCCGTGATTATATCGCAGACGGCGGTAAGAGCCGTGGTTCGTATCTGCTTCTTCGCGGCGATGAAGAGGATCTGCTGCAGGTGCAAGCTGAGATCGATACCGTTCACGCGGATTTTGTGCAAAATACCGTGCTTTCCGAGGATTTGACTGTAACATCTACGTTTGAACCCGTCCGTCCGCTTCCCGAAAGTGAACAGTGGTTTGAAACGGTTTGGAATAAATTCCGCGAGAGAAATGCTTAAATCAAAAATGCTTTCCTATTCTCTCTGTATTTTTAGCGGAGAATTGGTAGCGCACTCTCCCTCAGTCAGCTTCGCTGACAGCTCCCTCACGGAGGGAGCCTTTGTAATACAAAGGAGAAACCGGCGATAAAAGTGAATGATTAATAAGAATTTGTAAGTATAGAAAGTATGATTAAAGTATGATTGTTTTAATAACGGGAGCATCGCACACAGGCAAAACTGCACTTGCTCAAAAGTTGCTCGAAAAATATAAATACCCATATCTCTCAATCGACCACCTTAAAATGGGGTTGATTCGTAGCGGAAATACCGGGCTCACGCCTATGAGCGACGACAAGGATTTGATCGCGTACTTATGGCCTATCGTTCGTGAGATGATTAAAACAGCAATTGAAAACAAGCAGAACTTAATTATTGAAGGCTGCTATATTCCGTTTGATTGGCAAAAGGAATTTGACTCCGAATATCTTGAAAGCATCAAATATTTCTGCCTTGTAATGAGCGAGGAATATATCAGAAACCACTTTGCCGACATAAAGAAATATGCAAACGTCATTGAGAACCGTTTAGATGATGAATGGTGTACAACGGAGAGCGTATTGGCGGATAATGCAGAAGTTTTGGCACTTGCGAAAAGACATAATTCAAACTATATTCTTATTGATGACCAATACGATATCAAGATTGATTTATAACGACAATTTCCAATTTATCGAATAACAAACGCCGACAGCATCTGTCGGCGTTTATGATTTATCTAATTAAGAAATCGCTCGAATTGCTCTCGACGCTTTACGAATATCCCAAGGTATTGGGGAAGATGA
>JBGVLA010000155.1:0-2002 GCA_045124015.1 Eubacteriales bacterium
CGGCAATCGAGGTTATCAAAAGGAATTGTCGCAAAAACGTCTTGAGGCTCGTCAAAACCGTGTTTGCAAAGTCTGCGGCAAGATATTTACGCCCAAAAGATCGGACGGAATATACTGCTCAAACGCTTGCAGACAGAAAGCCTACCGCCAAGGCGTTACGGATAGGTAAGTGGTCGTTTTGACCACTTGGTTATCTGTAACAAATCATCGGGCGAATTTCGCCCCTTGAATTTAAACAATTCAAACAAAAAGGAGAAATCATTATGAACGTAAACAAAAATCAATCCGGGACACCCATTGTGATCGGTATCGACCACGGATATGGAAACATCAAAACGGCATCCTCTTGTTTTCGGACAAGCGTGAAAGCCTATGACACTGAGCCGACCTTTACGAGCAATATGCTTGTCTATAACGGTAGGTATTATATCATCGGAGAAGGACACAAGGAGTTCATTCCCGAAAAGCAGAACGACGATGATTATTATATCCTCACCCTTGCCGCCGTTGCCCGTGAACTTTACGCAAGAAACTTGGAAAGTTCGGCGGTCTATCTTGCTGCGGGACTTCCTCTGACTTGGGTGAGTGAGCAGAAGGACGAGTTCAAGGCTTACCTTTTGCGAGAACCCCACGTGGATTTTGTTTTTAAGAAAAGAAACTTCCACGTAGATTTCGTCGGTGCAGACATCTTTCCTCAAGGCTTCGCGGCAGTGGCAGGTCAGCTCGGCACGTTTCGCGGCGTGAATATGATCTGCGACATCGGCAACGGCACGATGAACGTCATGTTCATTACCGAATGCAGACCGCAGAGCGGCAATATGTTCACCGAGAAGTTCGGCACCAACCAATGTATGCTTAATATCCGAGAGCAGCTTATGCGTAAGTTTGGTTCAATCCCCGACGATGCGATCATTGAGAGTGTGCTTCGGTACGGAACGGCGGATATAGCCCAAAAGTATTTGGAGGTCATCAAAGCGGCGGCTACCGAGTATGTTGCCGGTATATTCCGTAAGCTCCGTGAGCACGAATACAATTCCGATCTTATGAAACTCTACGTTGTAGGCGGCGGGGGCTGTATGATAAAGAACTTCGGGCAGTACGATCCCAAGCGCGTTATCATCAAGGACGATATCTGCGCCACGGCAAAGGGCTATGAGTTTATGGCGAAACAAAGACTTCAGCGAAACGGTGGTAAGCTCTAATGGCAAAGGAGAACGTAAAGGCTTTATGCCTACGCTTCGATCTTGCCGACGAGGATGAACGCAAAGCCTATGACCATCTTCAAAATCGGGATAAAGCTGAGTTCGGGTCTTACACCAAGCTTGTCTCCCGGGCGGTCAACGAGTTTTTTGAACGACGGTCAAAGCTCAGAGACGATCCGTATTTTGAGACGAGAGAAAAAGAAGATGCATTTATTGCGAGGGTGTTGGATGCGGTGCGGCATTCGGCACCTTCTTTGCCTGCAAGTCAAGAAGCAGAGGCAGCGGAACAAAAGGAGAACGTGGAGGCAATGTTCGCTTTTCTTGACGATTTCGGATGATAGCAAATCTTCCGCTTTTGCTATCACGAAAACAAAAATCAACTTGAAATATGCTATCAAAAAAACGAAATTTTCTATCACGGAGGAAAACAAAAAATGTTAGACGAACAGAAAAAGCTCATTCAAGAGCAACATCGCTTGGAACAAGCGCAGATGAGAAATCGCTCCAAGGAGCAGAAAGCAAGAACGCGGCGGCTCATTCAAGAGGGCGCGATCCTTGAAAAAGTATTTCCTTGGGTGAAAAACGTAGCGGATCTTGAGGAATTGGAGAACCGTCTATGCGCTATATCCAAGAAAGCGGAATGACGAACAAAAGCGTCTCGGGAGACCGGGGCGCTTACTTTCTTTCCCGAAGGGCGCACTTACTCACCACCGACAAAGTCGGCGGTGTACTGCCTGCGGCAGTTGTGCGCTCTACGAGGTTATGTGGCGGCACGAAGCGCCAATTTTTTTTCAATCGTT
>JBGVLA010000156.1:0-3942 GCA_045124015.1 Eubacteriales bacterium
AAAATATAGATTTTATATCGGGCGACAGAGAAAGTTTTTTAAGTTGGGCAAAATCTTTCGATATACGGATATTATGTGGATACTAATAGGATATAAGGACACCTTTTGTTCGTTATTACCCCCGTTTAGACACCTTTTATCACGTCTAAGGCAAAAAATTCGACAAGTTTCTGCTGCTCGTTCTTAAGGACAGTTTCTGAGAATTAAGAATAACGAGCATTGCGGAGGCGAAGAAAAATACGAGAACATTTCGGTGTTTCTCGTATTTTTCTTTTTTGCACATTTGCAGATTTTCTGTTCTTATAGTACACTTAAAGCACCAAAGGAAAGGACGGTGCAATATATGGAAAAGTACATTGAACAAAACGGAATTACCTACGAACTCAGAGGCGAGCAATATTACCCCTTGCTTGAACTCCCCGAACAAAAGGAGATCGGCAAGTACGGAAGATTGCACCTCAAATATCTCAAAGAGCATCGCAAAGGTCGTTACACCAATCTTCTCTCGGAAGGTACACTCAATCAGCGGCTTTATGAGATCGACCTTGAAGCAAAAACGATGGCGGAAAGCATCATATCCCGCCTTGCCGCCGAAAGAGGTATTGACGAGGATTTGAAAGCTCGCGATATGCTTCGTTGGGTTGCCGAAATGAACAACATCAAGGCAAGCGCGGAAGAAATCGTTTCACGGGAGGTGATATTCGTATGAGGTCAGTTATCAACGAACTATGGCACGGAAACATAATTCCTCAGGAAGATAGCAGAACCAACTCACCGCAGATGAAGGAACTACTCGGCTACATGGCAAGACATCACGAGGAACTCGAAAAGAGCTTCACGGACGAGCAGAAGGAAACCTTCGAAAAGTTCCACGATTGCTGGATCGAGTACATGAGCCTCGCCGAAGCAGCCATCTTTGAATACGCTTTCAAGCTTGGCGCGAGATTGGCGATAGAGGTGCAGAAAGATACATAAACATAATACTGAATGAGGATAGGCGTAAAAACCTATCCTTATTTTGATCAGAAAAAAGTTTACAATATTAATGAACATCAACATTCTAAAACTTGTTGACATTTCAACTTCTTTGTGGTATACTATAAAAGTTGTAATTTCAACTTTGCTATTAAGGAGTATAATTCAAATGTTAGACAGATTTGAAAGATTTTCATTCGCTATTGCCGAGATATCCCGTTGCTGGCGTAAGCTTGCCTCTGACGAGCTTGCAAAATACGGACTCAAGAGTCCTCACGCCACCTATCTCACGACAATGTACAAATATCCCGACGGTATCACAGTTCCCAAGCTTTGCGAGGTCAGCGGCAAAGATAAATCCGACGCATCGCGTATGATCGCCATCCTTGAAAAGAAAGGGCTTGCCCAAAAGAAGGTCGTTGACGGAAGCCTCTATCGCGGACTTTGGGTTCTTACCGACGAGGGAAAGCACGCCGCGGAGCAGGTTAGCTTGAGAGCAAGCAAAGCCGTCGAATTGGCAGGAAAGGATCTGACCGATGAAACGAGAGAGGTTTTCTATCAGGCGCTTGAATCCATTACTACGAATTTAACCGAACTTACCAAGGAAGGAATACCCGAATAATGAATATCGCATCAAAATTTTTTTGCCGTGTTTTTCAAGCAGGATTTCGCGCGGCGTTGCCAATATTGCCATATAGAGAACCCAAAATCGTGCCGTCCTGTTTAGAGCTTGGCGGCGTGTTTAAAAAAGAAAAAACTACTTCCGTTCTCGTTGTAACCGACGCAGGCATCGTAAAGAACGGCTTGACAATCCCCCTTGAGAACGTGTTAAAGAAAAACAAGGTTAGATATACTGTTTATGATAAGACACAGCCCAACCCTACTGTAGATAACGTAGAAGACGCTCTCACGCTTTATCACAAGAATAAGTGCGATACACTCATTGCCATTGGCGGCGGTTCTGCGATGGATTGCGCCAAGGCGGTTGGTGCGCGTGTGGCGTACCCGAAACGCAGTTTAAGACAGCTTGGAGGAAAATTAAAGGTTTGGAGAAAGCTCCCGACTCTTATCGCCATTCCCACGACGGCAGGCACGGGAAGCGAGGTCACGTTAGCGGCGTTGGTCACGGAGCCGAAAAACCATAAAAAATATGCTGTTATGAGCTTTCCGCTTATTCCTCATTATGCGGTGCTTGATGCCAAGCTTACGTATAGCTTACCTCCACATCTGACTGCCACCACGGGCATGGATGCTCTGACTCATGCTGTGGAAGCTTATATCGGTCGTTCCACCTCAAAGGAAACGAGGAGGCTTGCGCTTGAAGCAACCAAACTGGTATTTGGAAACGTGGATAAGGCATACACCGACGGTCACAACCATGAAGCAAGAGAAAATATGCTCCACGCCGCATACAAGGCAGGCATTGCCTTTTCCAAATCCTACGTTGGCTACATTCACGCAGTAGCCCACTCGCTTGGTGGCAGATACGGAACACCCCATGGTCTTGCAAACGCTGTCATCATGCCTTACGTTTTGGAATCATACGGCAAATGTGCGTATAAGAAGCTTCACCGCCTTGGTGTTGCCGCCGGCGTATGCTCCGAGAACGATAGCCATGAAGTTGGAGCAAAGAAATTTATTGAAGCAATCAAGGCATTAAACGCTAAAATGAATATTTCCGACAAAATCACGGGAATCAAACAAGAAGATATTTCCGATATGGCAAGACACGCCGAACGTGAAGCGAATCCTCTCTATCCCGTGCCTAAGCTGATGACGAGAAAAGAGCTTGAGGGCTTTTACTATACGATAGGAGGAATCCAATGAGGAAAATTAAAATTGTTGCCGACTCATCATGTGATCTGTTCCGGTTGAAGCATACCGAGTTTGAAACTGCGCCTATGAAAATTATTACCGCAGAAAGAGAGTTTATTGACGATACTTCTCTTGACGTTGACGGTATGGCAAATTATTTGTATCAGTTCAAGGGCAAGTCGAAATCATCTTGCCCGAATACGACCGATTGGCTTGAAGCCTTCGGCGATGCAGACGAGATCTATTGCGTGACTATTACAAGCGGTCTTTCGGGAAGCTATAATTCGGCTTGTGCTGCTAAACAGATTTATGAATCCGAGAATGAAGGAAAGCGCGTTCATGTCTTTGATACGCTTTCTGCCGGTCCCGAAATTACATTGATCATTGAAAAAATAGAGGAATGTATCGATAAAGATATGTCCTATGAGGATATTTGTAATTGCGTGACGGCATATATGAAAAAGACAGGGCTTGTCTTTATGCTGAAATCCCTCAAAACCTTCGCTAACAACGGCAGAGTTTCCCCTATCGTTGCCAAACTTGTAGGTATCGCAGGTATATGTATCGTTGGAAAAGCAAGCGATGAAGGAACTCTCGAACCCATGCATAAGCCAAGAGGTGAAAGACGTGCGCTTGAAACACTTGTAGGTTGCTTGGAAAAAGAGGGATTCAAGACTGGTAAAATTAGCATTGGTCATTGTCAGAATGAATCCGCAGCCGAGCAATTAAAGGAACTCATTCTTGCGAAATTTAAGACCGTACAGATCGAAATACATAAATTCAGAGGTCTATGTAGCTTTTATGCAGAAAAAGGCGGCGTACTCGTAGGCTTTGAAAAAGCGTAACGGAGGAAATAAAATATGACAAGTCAAGAAATACAAGCGTTACTTGAAAAACAACGAGCATATTACAGAAGCGGAGCAACTATTTCCGTAAAGTTCCGTATCGAACAACTCAAAAAGCTGTATGCTACGATCAAAAAATATCAGACCGAAATTAATGATGCATTAAAAAGCGACCTCGGTAAGAGTCATTATGAAGGCTTTATGTGCGAAAGCGGTCTTGTGCTGACCGAGATTTCCTATATGATCAAGCACACGAAAAAATTTGCAAAAAGAAAGACTGTGATGACACCTCTCGCGCAGTTCCACT
>JBGVLA010000157.1:0-2479 GCA_045124015.1 Eubacteriales bacterium
TTACGGCTTCAGTGATATTTTATTCGCCTCCAAACTCGCGTAGCGAATACCACTCGGCGATAGCCGAATATCACTGCGAAGCAATAGAACTCGCCGCAGGCGAATAAAACTGCCCAACTTCCTTATGAGAAGTTGGGCAAAGCGGTCGTTTTTCTGTTTATAGAGGCTTATTTTTTCTTTCTGAGATATTTATCGACTTTTTCCACCATATTGTCGGGCATCTTCTTTTCGATCGGGAAGAATACCGAATTAATGACACGGTCAGAGAAAGCGGCGATAAACTTCGTGGTGCGTTCCATAGATTCCGCTGTAACGGTTTCGATCACATCGTAACGGCAATGGATCTGCGAGGTGCCCATTGCGGCAACACGCATGAAGTTGATACCGGGGATGCCTTTATCGGCAAAAGGAATCGCGTCGGAGGAATAAATATCCTGCTTGACGTTCATCGGATAACCGATCTCTTTATAGAAATAAGTAAGTGCATTGCAGATCGCTTCTTCGCCCGTAACTCTTGCTTCATCGCGGCCGAGGAGCGGACCTGTCATATCGACGTTGATGCAAAGAACGATATTTTTGAGTTCTTCTTCATGTGCGGCAACATATGCCTTGCTACCGAGAAGACCTCTTTCTTCCGATCCGGTCCAAAGGAAACGGACGGTACGCTTGGGGGGATTTGCCTTGTAATAACGGAGAAGCTCGAGAATGGTGGCAGAGCCGGAAGCGTTATCAAACATACCGGGGCTGAATACGACGGAGTCGTAGTGCGCGGTGTAAATGATGACTTCATCGGGCTTTTCCGTACCCTTGATCTCGGCAATGACGTTCTGAGAATCGCCTTCGCCTTCTTCCTGCGCAAGGGTGAGTTTTACCTTTTCGGGCTTGGAAGCAACCATTTCAAGTGCATCTGTCATACGGATGCAAACGCCGGGGAGCTTACCGTGCTCGATATGCTGAGGGCGAAGCATACGTTCGTCAAGTTCAAGGGTATCTTTCGTTTCACGGAACGTGCCGTGAGCGGAGATGAAGCCGACAACACCTGCTTCGATGAGCGTTTTGAAGGCTTCGGGACGAAGACCTTGTGCCATGAAAATAATTTTACCCTTTACGTCAACAAGATCGATGGGCTCGAGCGCTTCAAGATATTTGAATTCCGCTTCGATGCCATCTGCTGCGGCATTGCCTGCAAAACCATAGCCGGACACTTCATATTCCTTATAAAAAGGCGCCGTTACTTCCAATTTTGCTTTTTTGATCTCATATCTGGGTGCCTTGAACGTTTCGATCGTGGGTTCGATGCCGAGCGCTTTGATTTCATTGGCGATGATCTCAGCGCCCTTCTTTTCTCCCTCAAAGGTAGAAAGACGAACGAAATTCATTTTTTCGAGAAGTTCATACATTCTCTTTCCGCTAATATCCATGGGAATCCTCCTAAAATTTATTGTATGTTGATATGCAATATAGGATTATGCCTGTTTTTCTTCGATGTAAGAAGCAACATCGCCGACGGTGATGAGACGGTGGATATCGTCATCGTCGATCTCAACGCCGAATTCTTCGTCGCAACGGAGCGCGAGCTCGGCAAGCTCAAGAGAGTTGATGCCAAGGTCAGCTTCCAGTCTTGCATCGGGAGTTACAGCATCGGGGGAAAGGTCGAAGCTTTCCGCAAGCATAGCAGTGATCTGTTCCAAAATAGTCATTTCCATAATTCCTTTCAAATTCGTTTATTTTCAAAAGTTTTTCATTTTCTTGGGGAATTGCACGGTGTTCTGCCTTGAGGCAGAACACCTATGATGTTATTTAAGCTTATGACGCATGATCTTTCTCGATGTGGTCTTTTCAAAATCCGTTTCACGGATCTCAACACAGCCGATATGCTTAAAGGTAGGAAGCTTTTTATTGACGGCTTCCACTTCCGCATCGATCGCTTCCTTGATCTCTTCCGCGGTCTTGCCCTCAAATTTATCATAATCGGGATAGATGAGCGCGGTGATGAGAACCTCGCCTGCCTCGTCCTTTCTGCCGATGACAGCACATTCGCTGATCAGCTCAGAAACGCCAAGGTATTCTTCGAGCTCCTCGGGGAAAACGTTCTTGCCGTTGCTGGCAATGATAACGTTTTTCTTTCTACCCGTGATATAAACGAAATTATCGCCATCGATATAACCGATATCGCCCGTACGGAACCAACCGTCCTCTGTGAAGACAGCTGCCGTTGCTTCGGGATTCTTATAATAACCGAGCATAACGGCATCGCCGTGGGTTACGATCTCACCCGTTTCATCATCGGGATTTTCTTTATCGATACGCGCTTCCATATGTGCAACGACCATGCCCGCAGAGCGTTTCTTTCTCCAATGGATGGGATTGCACGAAATCAGGGGCGCACATTCCGTAATACCGTAGCCTTCCAAAATCTTGATACCGAACGCGCCGAATTCATCGATCAGCTCGGGACGAAGCGGTGCACCGCCGCAAA
>JBGVLA010000158.1:0-4323 GCA_045124015.1 Eubacteriales bacterium
ACAAGATTGGAAACGATCAATGCTCTGAGGAGCGTTTCGTGATCAATTCCGTATTCTTTGGCGTAAATGATAACGGGAACAGAGGCCGTGATGCCTTGATTGCCGCTTCCGGAAATAATGCAAACCGCGAGCTCGCAACCACTCATACGCGCATCCGAGCCTGCCGCCGCATAGGCTTTTGCCTTTCTCAGAACATCGGCATTGCCGCTTTGAAGCATAAGCTGTCCAATCGATGCCCCATAAGAGTTTGTCAATCCTTCTTCTGCTATCGCCATATTCAGCTCGATCTGTCTTTCCAAATAAGGACGAAGCTCATCGAGCTGAACTTCCTCTGCAAATGCCACGATGTTCCGAACGTTGAGAAGATTTTCGCTTTGCTCTTTCGAATACCCGGAAACTTCGTCCTCAAGCTTAACATCGCAATATCTTTCAAGGAGGGAAGTATCGTTTAATGTTACATCTACTACGTTCGTATGATTTCTCGTAATTCGAACGTTAGCAATGTCGTCTCCTCGCTTACCTTTTATATGAAGATCAAAACTGCATTTGGAATTCAACTCGTAAACACGGATTGGACAATTATTTTTATAGGCAACGATCTGATCGATATCCTGCTCTTGCAAAACGCCGAGAACCTCGAGCTTCTGTTGATAGGCATTGGCGATAACACCTGCCGCAACCGCACTTTCAATTCCATGCATACCTCCCGTAGCAGGCACGACAACGCTTTTGACATTCTTGATGATATTTCCGCTGAGACCTACTGAGATCTCATCCGCTCTGCCGCCAAGCACGTCAGTCAGAATGGACGCGGCGTACGCTATGGCGATCGGCTCCGTACACCCCATCGCCGGACGCAATTCATCTTTGAGTATCGCGGTATAATTTGTGATAATTTCTGATGAAAGCATAGTTTTACTTCCTCCTCATAAAAATCTTGAACCGTTTTGATAAAACACAATCTTGCTTTCAGATCCGTTTCATTTCTGATCCTATTATATCATACATTTCCCATGAAAAAAAGAATTTGTTATATTTTTGCGAATAATTATTTTGAAAAAAGAAAAGTCCGGGACTGCTGACGAAGTAGAGTTGAAATCACAGAATTTTTATGATATACTGTAAAAAAACAGCAGTTTACTTCGAAAGGAACAAACAGATATGCACCGAAAAATGAAATTTCTAAGCTTTTGGTCGATCAATGACGGCGTTCGTACCGAATCGCTTTGCAACCAAATGCTGGAACTGAAACAGCATGGCATGGAAGGCGTTGTTTTTCATCCTCGATTTTATCCCGGCGAACCAAATTATATGAGTCATGAGTTTATTCGCATTGTGGGAGAAGTGATTTTGTATGCCAAGTCCATTGGAATGGAATTTTGGATCTACGATGAAAATGGTTGGCCCTCCGGCGCGGCTGACGGGCAGGTGCTTTTGGCGCATCCGGATTCCAAACGATGGGGACTTGCTTATGTGGACGAAACCGATGTGCTTTCCGAAGACGAAGTTCTTTGCCGACACGAAGGAAAGGCTGTCGTAACACGCGGTATACCGGGAGTCAGTCCACTTTGTCGTGCTACGACAGATACCTTCCTTGCGCTGACGCATGAACGGTATTATCGTGAGCTTCCTCGAGAAGCATTTGATTATGTAACGGGCTTTTTCTGCGATGAAGTAGATTATTTCCCGGGACATCTGTTTTCGGAAGGGGCTGTGCCGTGGTGCGCTGATTTTGAAGCTGCTTATATCGAAAAATACGGTGTATCGCCCTGTGCTGAATTATGGAAATTATTTGACATTGAAGCAGAGCATCCCGAATTTAAGGTGCGCTTTTGGGAAACGGCAGGCGACTTGATTTTTCGCAATTTTTATCAGCCTTATCTGCAATGGTGCGAAGAACATGGAAAGCTGTTTACGGGGCATCTCAAAGGTGAGGAAAGTCCGTATTTTCAATTGATGTTCAGCGGCTCGTGCTTCACTCAGCTAAAGGGGCTTTCTCTCCCTGCCATTGACACACTGGAACGTTATCACGGAAATCATTTCTTTCCGTACTTGCTTTCCTCTGTGGCGGCAAGACAGGGAAGAGCGGGTTGTCTTGCTGAGGCGATGGGCGGTGCCGGTTGGGGTGTTGCTCCCAACGACCTTGTAGAATATATGATGTGGCTTGCTGAAGCTGGCATTGAACGAGTGGTTCTGCATTTAGGGCAATTCTTGCTGAAAGCGCAGGCAATTCGAGATTGGCCGCCGTCTATTCCGTTACACCTGACTTGGCATGAAGCCTTTGCTGATGTATTGGAAGAGATTCGTAAATCTTCCGCTCCTCTGCTTACCGCTGCGTGGAAAGAACCGAAAGTGCTTATCATCACGCCGACACGAGGCGTCATGGCATCTTATCAGCCACGCCATGCTTTCCAAATCAATTTGCACGATGGCACAGGGATTCCCGACAGTGATTCCGCAAGAATCAATGAGAAATTTCTTAAATTGGTAGAGGATTATTATCACGCCGGCTTACGTTATCATTTCACCGAGGAACGCGAGTTGAAACAGGCATATCTGCAAAACGGAAAGCTTTGTCTTGGGGCGATGACATATGAAAAAATACTCGTTGGTTTCGGTTGCCGTTTTGAACGCGATGAACAAGAATTGATAGACCAAATGCAAACGATGGGAATGCTGATCGATCCTCCTCAAAAAACAAGGAAAAACGTTATCGATGAGACAGCGGAATACTTTGTACCCAAACAAAATCTCTGGCAACCCGAATTTCCCCATGAAAATCAACTGCTCATCTCATGGAACGTTATGGAAAATGGTCGCTTAAAGTCCTCGATCACCATGAAGCATATGCCATCTTTTGTTACTCTTGTACTATCGGACCCCATCAAATCTTTGTCTACCAATGCCAAAACACAAACTGCACATGACACAAAAACATTTGAATTGTCCGGATTTGGCGATGTTTTAACAATTGAGATCACGCCCGATTCCAAGCAAGCATTGCCCTTTGCGTGGTTGAGAGGTGATTTTGCAGTATTGGCGGTCGATGGTTGGAAACCGTTTGATGCTTATCAGACTTCTTGTAACGGGAACTTTATAGTAGATGGCACCGAAAAAGCGAAACAAATTCGCAACGGAGAGCTTGTAGCCCAAGGATTGCCATTCTTTAGCGGTCTTCTGAAAGCACAAAAGACCATTACGCTGATGGAGGATCATCGCGGTATACTGACTTTTTCGGGGCTTGGCGTTACAGCCGCCAAGGTCTATATTGACGGCAAGTCAATCGGTTGGTGGTGGCAGGGGCATCCTCTTACCGTTGACCTTACAGCAGGAGAGCATATCATTTTGATCGCCGCCGCACCAAGTACATACAATATGTATGGTCCCCATCATTATTACCTCGGTGATTGTCGTTTGACCTCTCCGGATACCTTCTTTGGACGCGGTGGTTATACAGACAATGCCGATGCGCCCGCCAATACATTCATCGATACCATGCAGTTCGTGAATTTCACGATCGATGGTGAGGTCTTGTTGTTGAAAGGCAATAAGCTTTAACAACTAAAGGTAATATCAGCTTTCCCGAAGGGAATGCGCGCAAATATCTCGCAGCGTATTTTACGGATGAGCTTCCCAAAAACCCGTATGTGGAGAATCCGTGCGATGTGCGTTGTGTGTCGTTTTCGCCAAACGACACCATCCTGGGCGGGGATGTATATCAAATCGATATATATGAAGATCATAAAGGAGTATACTCCGTAAAGGAGATCAGAAATGACCAATCAAGAAATATTAAAAATCGCCATGGCGCAATCTGCGATCGACCTCTGCGCTGATCCTAAAGATTTTGAGCAGAGTGAAAATGTTATCGTTACGTCGCGCGAGAATAAGGATGCAAGAAGATATCTGAATTTGCCGTTTTCCTGTCAACTCGTGTCTTATGGCAATAACATAGTGGCATCGGTGTTGCCCGAATTTCGCGAGATCACCGAAAATTATATAAACAAATATCCGCCCGAACATTGCTTTGAAACACCGCATCTCCATACGTTGAATGATGCGCTCATGGAAAAAGGGCAGAAGATCTGCTTTATGGCGGAGTATTTTTTACCTGACGTGGACGCTCTGCGCGCTCTTGATTGCCCATATGAATTGAAGCTCTTAACGCAGACAGACTTTTCTGACCTATATCTGCCCGAATGGAGCAATGCGCTGTGCGAGAAGCGCAAGCATCTGGACGTGCTCGGCGTTGGTGCATATGACGGCGTCCGTCTTGTCGGTCTTGCAGGCTGCAGTGCCGATTGCGACACCATGTGGCAGATC
>JBGVLA010000159.1:0-12362 GCA_045124015.1 Eubacteriales bacterium
GTTGCGGATGCGTTTGGCATCTCCTCCGTTGCCGCTCTTGCATTCCTCATGTTCAATCTTTTCACGCCGCCTTGCTTTGCAGCGATCGGCGCGATGAACGCAGAGCTCAAGAGCAAAAAATGGCTCTTTGGCGGTATTGGACTTCAGTTCTCCGTTGGTTATTCCATCGGCTTCCTCGTGTTCTTCTTCGGCACTCTCATCACAGGCGGTAACTTCGGTGATATTTGGATCCCGATCCTTGGTTGGGCAATGGTTCTTGTCATTGTAACGATCTTTACCGCACTTATCATTAGAAAAAACAAACAGATCAAAGCAGAAACCGTTAAGGTTTGATAGGTAATTATTATGAAACTTGCAGATATCATCGTCATTGCCGTTATCGTCCTTATCATTGGCGCGGCTTTGGCATATATCATCAAAGCCAAAAAAAGCGGCAAAAAGTGCATCGGCTGTCCGTATAGCGATGCTTGCGCTTCGAAAAAGGCAACGAAAGAAGGCTCTTGCGGTTGCGGTTGCGGTTGCAGCTGCGAAATGCCGAAAACAAAATGAACGATGGACCGTCCCACATTCTTGTGGGACGGTTTTTCTTTTTCAAAAATATCATGAAAAAATACCAAGATCCTGTTGACAAATGCGCGTGTATCGGTTATAATAAAAGCAAGAGTTAGCGACAACTAACCTCGAATAAGAATGTTGTATTTTCTTTTTTATGGGGAAAGCTATATACGGCGCGTAAGCGCTTATCTTTTAACACGATAGTTAGTATTAACTAACCATAAAAGGAAGAAAGGATAAATTATGTCAGAAGAAATGCTTATAGAACATTGCTCGCCGACACTCGCAGGCATCAAAACGGGAAGTCTTTTTTCCTGCAAGGCGGATAATATGGAAGATATCAGAAGAACGATCCGTGCGCTGAATCGAATGCTTGGGAAAAAAGGACTTCGTATCCTACCGATTCGATATCGAAAGGGCAGAGCGCTCATTTACGTCTATCGACCTGCATATTTATCACGCGATCTTGGGGATACTACGGCAAGAGAGATCTTGGATGCGAAGGGCTATGTATGCGAAAATGCGGAGGCTTGCATTGCGCGATTGGTTAAAAATTTAGCGATGTCGGATGAATTTCCGCATGAGATCGGTCTTTTTCTCGGCTATCCGCCCGAGGATGTCAGAGGCTTTATCGAAAACAAAGCGGAAGGCTTCAAATACGTCGGATACTGGAAGGTATACGGTGATGCAGAAAAAGCAAAAGGACTTTTTGAAAAATATAAAAAATGTACGGATGTCTATTCTCGCCATTTCGCAGCGGGAAAATCTCTTGAGCGTCTCGCGGTGGGCGGATGATCACAGTATGAAACAAAAGAAAGGTTGGTATTCAACATGAGTAAAATTGCAGTCATTTATTGGAGTGGAACGGGCAATACCGAAATGATGGCAAATGCCGTTGCCAAAGGTGCGAGGGAGAATGGCGCGGAAGCCGTATTGCTGACTCCGACGGAATTTGACTCGTCCATGATGGACGATTTTGATGCGCTTGCATTTGGTTGTCCTGCAATGGGAGGAGAGGTTTTGGAGGAAACTGAATTTGAACCGATGTTTGGCGCGGTGGAAACGAAGCTAAGCGGCAAAAAGATCGGTCTTTTCGGCTCTTACGGCTGGGGCGACGGAGAATGGATGCGAAACTGGGAAGCGACCTGTCGGGACGACGGCGCACTTCTTGCCTGCGAGCCTGTCATCTGCTGTGAAGCGCCCGATGACGATGCGCTTGGGGCTTGCGAAGCACTTGGCGCCGCTTTGATTTGATATCATTTTCTGTGAGGCGATTCGGTGTTCCGAATCGCCTTTCGTCGTGCATTTTAAGAAAAAATTAAAAATGTTTTGCTTTTTATGTTGTAAATTCAAACAAAATATGATAAAATAATTAAAATGAGAGAATATTTTCTGAAATTTATTAGATTTGGAGAAGATTTGAATGAATGTATTGTTTTGTACTTTGATAGGGTATTTGTTGGGCTCGATCAGTCCTTCGGCCCTCATATCGAAGATCAAAAAGAAAAATATACGAGAGCACGGCACCAAAAATCTTGGCGCGATGAATACGATGATCAATTTCGGCAAGGCTTGGGGTGTTTTTGTGATGATCTTTGATATTGGAAAGGCTGTGATCTCGGTCAAGATCGCAAAATACTGTGTACCTTCTTTGGTATATGCAGGCGTCCTTGCGGGCGGCGCTGCCGTCATCGGGCATATGTTCCCGTTTTATATGAAGTTTAAGGGCGGAAAGGGTCTTGCGCCGTTTGCGGGCTTTGTGCTTGCCAATCATCCGTATAGCTTCCTTTTTCTCGCTATATTCGGCATCTCGCTGATGTTCCTTGTGAACTACAGCGTTGCCTTGCCGTATTCGGCATCGATCCTGTATCCTTTTATTGCAGGATATCACGCAAATGACCTGGTGTTTTTCCTTTTGACAGCGATAATAAGCGTTTTGATGCTCATCAAATTCCATGGAAACTTGATGAAAGCGGTTCGCGGAGAGGATGTCAAGGTCAGGGATTTTATTCGTATCCAGTTTTCGAAATAAGCGAGACAACATACTTTACCATGAAGAAGCACCCCAAAAGCGTTTTACTTTTGGGGTGCTTTTTGATATTTTTGGGGCTGTTATTCAGAGATCAGAACGGGAAATTGCAGATTGACCTTGAAAAGATCGCCGTCTGCGATGAGCTCGAGCTTGCCTCCTTGCAGGTCGACCAGGCTTTGTGCGATGGAAAGACCGAGACCGTTGCCATCGGTGCTTCGGGAGCTGTCTGCACGAACAAAGCGCTCCACGAGCTCCTCGGGCGAGATATTGAGCTCGGTGCGGGAGATGTTTTTGAAGGAGATGAGGCAGTTCTTGCCGTAAACGGCGGCGTTCAGATAAACGCGTGTGCCGGGAAGGGAATATTTGCAGATATTGCTGAGCAAATTATCAAAAACGCGCCAAAGCAGTCTGCCGTCCGCGGAGAGATAAATGGGTTCTTCGGGAATGTGAAGCACGGGCACCAGGTCTGCATTTCGGAGTTTTTCATCGTATTCCCCTGCCGCTTGCTGTAAAAGCACACAAATATCAAGCTTTTCAAGGTTGACTTGGATATTGCCTGTGGATGCCTTGGAGGCTTCCACAAGGTCTGTGATAAGCTTTTTGAGGCGAGATGCCTGACGGTCGATGACCTCGATATAGCCGACTGCGGTCTCGTTTTGAATATTTTCTTTTTTCAAAAGATCGGCGTAGTTGATAATGGATGTGAGCGGTGTTTTGATATCGTGGGAAACGTTGGTGATGAGCTCTGTTTTCATGCGTTCGGATCTCATGCGCTCATCAACGGCTTTGGTGAGTCGGCCGCCGATGTTATTGAGCGTTTCGCCGAAGGATTTGAAGTCAAAGAACATATTTTCCGTATCGATATGATGGTCAAGACCGCCTTTTTCAATTTCTTCGGCACCTTTTCGCAATTTGCGGAAGGAATAGGTGATATACGCCAAGATGGGCAGCAAGAAGATGCTTTTGATGAGAATGAAAAAGCACGAGAACTCTCGGAAAATAAGAATGAGAAAAATATCAAGGAGAAGATTGACCGCAAAAACAAGGATGGTTTTCCAAACAAGGGGGATGATACGGAAAAGCTTCTTCGTTTGGCGGAAAAGAAAGGAAAAGAGGATATAGATGGCTGTATTCTTGAAAAGCGTTCCGGTCTTGATGCGGATGGCAAGGCTGATACAAAATGCGAGGAGAAGCAGGTATGCTGTGAAGATGAGCAATGTAATCCCCATTGCGAACATGACCTCGGGTAGGGAATACCGGATGAGCTCGCAAAGCGCAAGGGCACAAAAGGCAAGTGCGATATAGAGCAGGAGATAAAGATCAAAGGGGATCTTTTCGATGATACCGCATTTTGGTGTTTCTTCATTTGGGCGCTTGCCTGCGGCGTAAATCAGATAAACCCAGCAGCCCGTAGCGCCGATAAAGGAGACAGCCAAAATCGCAATCAGAATGAAACGCATGGCAAAGAGAAAATCCACGAAGCCAAGCTCGGTGTGGAAAAGGTCGGTGTAATGCGCTGTGGAAATGACGTAGCCTGTCAACAGAAAGTGCGCATCGAAGGTAGAAGGATCATGCGAAATGGCGGGGGAGAACTCAAAGGATACCGTTTCTATGATCTCCTCGCCGTTATAGTTGGTAAGCAGGAGATTTCCGTCTTTGTCCTTGATCTCAAAGCAGAAATTCGTGTCCTCGTAATAGCCGATGGGATCGCTTCCGTATTGGTATTTATCAAAGGCGACATACATCTCCTTTTGCAAAAGTTGTGTTATAAATTCATGACGCAGCTGTCCTCTCGTGCTGGTATAAAAATCGTATTCCGCGGCAAAGAAGATGCCGAGAAATGACACACCTGCAAGACCAAAAAAGAGGGTCGCAAGAAAGATTGCCACGGCTTTTTTGAGAAATGTGAAATGAGATTTCATAAAATGTCCTTTCCGAGCAGTTACGTATTCTGTTGTTTTTCGATCTTATAGCCTTGTCCCCAAATGGCTTTCAAATAGCGGGGCTCTGCAGGACAAAGCTCGATCTTTTCGCGCAGATGGCGGATATGCACGGCGACCGTTCCCTCTGCACCGTAGGGGTCATCCTTCCAAATACGTCTGTAAATTTCTTTGGGAGAAAAGAGAACACCTGGATTTTGCATGAAGAGCTTCAGTATTTCATATTCCGTTGGCGTGAGCGAGATGGGCGAACCGTCTATGGTAACGAGCTTTTCGGTGTCGTCCATCGTGATGGGACCGACGGTGATCACTTCTTCTTTTTTTGTAACGTTGCCGCCCAGCTCCATATAACGGCGAAGATGAGAACGCACGCGTGCGATCAGCTCCGTCGGCAAAAAGGGCTTTGTGATATAGTCGTCGGCACCTGTACCGAGGCCTAAAATCTTATCCGTTTCCTCGCTTTTGGCGGTGAGGAGGATGATGGGGAGATTGGATATTTCGCGTATGAGCGTCGTTGCACGCAAGCCATCGATCTCAGGCATCATGATATCGAGGAATGCAAGATGGATCTCTTCATTTTTGATGATCTCCAGTGCTTCGCGTCCGTTGTAGGCGCAGCGAGTTTCGTAGCCTGCGTTTTCGAGATATATTTTGAGTGCGGAAACGATATCTCTTTCGTCGTCGCAAATCAGGATCTTATACATGGTCATTACCTTTCTTGGCGTAGCTTATATCATTATTATACCGCTTTTTTTCTTAAAAACCAAGACGTATAAGATTAAAATTTTCTTAAGATGCAAAGAAGTTTTGCGTAGTGATGTTTTTTTGCATTTGCCCCGTTGACATTGTGCAAAAAAAGGAGTAAAATACAACACGAATATTGTGAAATATTTGGTATATATTATAATTATAAGGATGAATTACAAACTATGAGTTTACATCATGTCGGCATTATCGGCTTTGGTACGGAAGGTGTTTGGCATGCGCATCAGGTGGAGATCTCCGAGGTCTTTGAGCTTGTCGGCGTTTCCGATATTTCCGAATCGAGAAAGCTTTTCGCGCAGGAGAAGGGATATAAATTTTATAATTCCAACAAAGCGCTTCTTTCTGATCCCGAAATCGATATCGTGATCATTGCCACCCCGAACAGCAGTCATAATGAACTGTCCATTGAAGCGCTCGAGGCAGGAAAACACGTTATTTGTGAAAAGCCTGCGGCAGGAAACTGCGCGGAACTTGAGGAGATGATCGAGGTTGCCAATCGTCATGACCGCGTCTTGTCTGTTTATCAAAATCGCAGATGGGACGGAGATTATCTGACTGTAAAAAAATTGATGGAAAGCGGACGCATCGGAGAGATCGCCCGCATTGAAAGCAGAATCCACGGCTCGCGCGGCATTCCGAAAACATGGATGCGCGAAACCAGATATGAGGGTGGTGTTCTTTGGGATTGGGGTGCACACGTGATCGATCAGATCCTCGCGCTGAAGCCCGATCAAAAGGTCTCCTATGTTTTCGCAACGATGTCGCATATGACAGATGCGGATGTGGAAGATGGCTTTACGGCGATGCTGATCTTTGAAGACGGTGTAGAAGCGATCGTGGAGGTCAGCACGAACAACCTCATTCCGCTCCCCCGTTGGTATCTGACAGGGAAAAAAGGCTCTGCCATGATCAAGGATTTTCGTTCGGGTGCTGAGCTTGCCACGCTCGTCAATGAGGATACCGAAGAGGTCGTGGCAACCAGAATTGGTACGGGATTTACCAAAATGATGGTACCGCGCCGCCCCGAAGAGGTGCATAAAAGTGCGATGCCCGTTGCCGAGGAGATCATTGCATACGATTATTACCGCAATATCGCGGACGTGATCGATGGCAAATGCGAGCCTTTTGTGAAGCTTTCGGAATCGCTTCGCGTGCTTCGTTTGATGGAAGCTGTGAAAAAAGCGGCGATCGCACATGAGACCGTTTGGTTTGAAAGTTGATTTTTGAATGGATTTTCCTGTGCAAGCAGGAAAATCCAAAACATCTACTTGACTTTTACGTTTTAGTATGATAAAATGCTAACAAAGTGAAGCAAAAAGATGAAAGGAGTATCATATGGAACTCGATGAAAAAGTACTCAAAAACGGAGAATACGCCGTTTTTGAACTGCGTGCCCTCTATCAGCGATATGGCTATACGCAATATAAAATGAGCAAATTTGAAGAATATGACCTTTATATGCAAAATAAGGATTTTCTTGTCGGCGACGGTGTCATTACGTTTAACGATACGGACGGCAAGCTTCTTGCGCTCAAGCCTGACGTAACGCTTTCCATCATCAAAAAATCCAAGGATGAAGCGCACGTTACGCAAAAAGTCTATTACAACGAAAACGTTTACCGTATTTCGAAAAATACACATACCTTTAAGGAAATTATGCAGACCGGTCTTGAGTGTATCGGCGATATCGACCTTTACGCCATGACCGAGGTCGTGCTTCTCGCGGTGAGAAGCCTTGCGGCTGTCAGCGAGAATTATATTCTTGATCTTTCGCATCTCGGCGTGGTTTCTGCGCTCGTGAATGCGCTCACTGCATCCGAGGAACAAAAGAAAAAGATCATCGCTTGCATCGGCGAAAAAAATCCTCACGGCATCAAAGAGATCTGTGCCGCTTGCGGTGCGGAGGAATTCCTTGCAGAAAAGCTCATTACGCTTACTTATGCTTACGGAACACCGAAGGACGTTTACCGCGAGCTGCGCGCGCTTGACGCAGGCAAGGAGGCGGAGGATGCCATCGCGGAGCTTGAGACCATTACGGATGCCTTGGATTCCATCGGATTTGGCGACCGTGTCCGCGTCGACTTTTCCGTTGTCAACGATATGAATTATTACAGCGGCGTGGTATTCCGCGGATTTGTGGACGGTATCCCCGAAGGTATCCTTTCGGGCGGACGCTATGACAAGCTCATGCAGAAGATGGGTAGAAAATCGGGGGCTGTCGGCTTTGCCGTTTACCTCGATATGCTCGACCGTCTTGACCGCAGAGAGAAAAAATATGATGCGGATATGGTCCTTCTTTATGAAGAAAACGTGGATACAGGCGATCTTGTGCGTGCCATCGATCTTTTGACGGGAAGCGGCAAGAGTGTCATTGCGGAAAAAGCGATCCCTGTGGGTATCCGCTACCGTCAGCTTTTATCTTTCAGAAACGGAGGTCTTGAGATCCTTGAAACAAATGATTAACATTGCGCTTCCCAAAGGAAGACTTGGCGAAAAGGTTTACGGTATGTTTGAGACCGCAGGTTTCGAATGTCCCTCTATCAAAGAACCGGGAAGAAAGCTCATTTTCGAAAACGAAGAGGTCGGCGTTCGTTATTTTTGGGTCAAGCCCTCCGACGTTGCGATCTACGTTGAGCGAGGAGCCGCCGATATCGGCATCGCGGGCAAGGATATCCTGCTTGAATACAAGCCCGACGTATACGAGCTTCTCGACCTTGGCATCGGTAAATGCCGCATGGCTGTCGCGGCGAAGAAGAATTTCCGCGACGATACGGAAAAAACGCTCCGTGTAGCAACGAAATTTACGAATATCGCGCGCGAATATTATGCAGGCAAGTGCCGCGATATTGATATCATTCATCTGAACGGCTCGATCGAGCTTGCACCCATTCTCGGTCTTTCCGACGTGATCGTGGATATCGTCGAAACGGGAACGACGCTTCTCGAAAACGACCTCGAGCCCATCGAGACCATCGTGCCGATCAGCGCGAGGGTCATTGCCAATAAAGCAAACTTCAAATTCAAAAGCGAAAAGATCGAAGAAATGATCCGTGGTCTTTCTGCCGTGCTTCGCTGAAAGGAATCCCTGTTATGATTAAAATTCTCAATTCCCGCGAGGTTTCCCGCGATGAGATCTTTGCTCGCGTTACGCCGAGCTTCAATGTAGAGGAGATCGTTACGGATATCATCGCAAACGTTCGTAAAAACGGCGATGCCGCGCTTTACGAATACGCAGAAAAATTTGATAAAGTCAAGCTTACCTCTCTTGAGGTTACAGAAGAGGAGATCGCAGAAGCGTTTTCTCTCGTAGAACCCAACTTCATCCGCATTTTGGAAGATGCGGCAAAGAATATCCGTGCTTTTCATGAAAAACAGGTCAGAAACAGCTTTATCATGGAAAATGGCAAGGGCGCCATCATGGGACAAAAGGTCATGCCGATCGAAAAGGTCGGTCTTTACGTTCCGGGCGGTACGGCGGCATATCCTTCGACCGTACTTATGGATAGTGTTCCTGCGAAGATCGCAGGCTGTCGTGAGATCGTGATGGTAACGCCTCCCGGCAAGGACGGCAAGGTCAATCCTGCAATTTTGGCGGCGGCAAAGGTTGCGGGTGTTACCCGAATCTTCAAGGTCGGCGGTGCGCAGGCGGTCGCGGCGCTTGCATATGGCACGGAAAGCGTTCCTGCGGTCTATAAGATCGTAGGACCCGGCAATGCGTTCGTCGCAGAGGCGAAAAAGCAGGTTTACGGCAAGGTCTCTATCGATATGATCGCAGGTCCTTCCGAGATCCTCATCGTTGCCGACGGTACTTGTGAAGCGCGTGTCGTTGCGGCGGATATGCTCTCTCAGGCGGAGCATGACAGACTGGCAAGCGCAGTCCTTGTAACCGACAGCAAAGCGCTTGCAAATGCGGTTTCCGCAGAGCTGGAAAGACAGATCCCGCTTCTTCCCAGGGCGGAGATCGCAAGAGAATCCATCGATGTTCACGGCAAGATCATTCTGACCGACGATCTGATGGAAGCCATCGAAATTTCCAATGAGATCGCTCCCGAGCATCTCGAGCTTTGCATGGATAATCCCTTTGATTATCTCGACGCCATCACCAACGCAGGCTCCATCTTCATGGGTAAGTATTGCCCCGAAGCGCTCGGCGATTATATGGCAGGTCCGAACCACACGCTTCCTACGAGCGGTACGGCGAAGTTTTCAAGTCCGCTTTCCGTAGACGATTTCGTCAAGAAAACACAGTTTACGTATTTTACAAAGGATGCGCTTAGCAAGGTTGCGGATGACGTTGCCTTCTTTGCGGAAAAGGAAGGACTTTCCGCGCACGCCAGAAGTGCGATTTCTCGCAAGGATAAATAAATTCATCGAGTAGAAGATCATTTGCCTTTCTCGGTATTGCAAAAGGGGAAGGGAGACCGCGATGGCGGTGGATGACGTGTCACTACTCCCCAAAAAAGAAAGAAGAACATCATGAGCAGATTTTTTAGCAAAAAATATAAAAATTTAGAAGCATATACCCCCGGCGAACAGCCGAGGGATATGCAATATATCAAGCTCAATACCAATGAATCGCCGTTTCCGCCCTCTGAAGGCGTGATGGAGGCGGTAAGCGCTGAGGTTGGCAAGCTTCAGCTTTATTCCGACCCCGAATCTACGGCGGCAACGGAGGCGCTCGCTGCGCTTTACGGCGTAAAGCCTACGGAAGTACTCCTGACAAACGGCTCGGATGAGATCCTCAATTTCGCATTCATGGCGTTTTGCGACGACGAGCATCCCATCGTATTTCCCGATATTACGTACGGCTTTTATCCCGTATTCGCGGAGCTGAACGCGATCCCTTACGAAAAAATTTCGCTTGCAGAGGATTTTTCCGTAAAAGCGTCGGACTATATCGGTATTCACAAGAATATTGTCATTGCCAACCCCAACGCCCCTACGGGTCTTACGCTTACGCTTGATGAGATCGAGGAGATCGTACGCTCCAATCCCGATCATATCGTCATCATCGACGAAGCGTACGTTGATTTCGGCGGAGAAAGCGTCGTTTCTCTGATCCACAAATACGACAATCTTCTCGTTACGCAGACGTTTTCCAAATCCCGTAGTATGGCGGGAGCGCGTCTTGGCTTTGGCATCGGCGCAGAAAGCCTCATTGCCGATTTGCGTACCATCAAGTATTCCACAAATCCCTATAACGTCAACCGAATGACGGCGGCGGCAGGGCTTGCGGCGATCAAAGAAAACGACTATTATATGGAAAACTGCAAAAAGATCATCGAAGCGAGAGAGATGACGAGAAATGCGCTCCTCGAAATGGGCTTTGACGTAACAAACTCCAAGGCGAATTTCCTTTTTGCAAAATCCGACAAGATAAGCGGAGAAGAGCTTTACTTAAAGCTCAAACAGAAAGGCGTTCTCGTTCGCCATTTCAAAACCGAAAAAATCAAAGAATATAACCGTATCACGGTCGGCACGTGGGAGCAGATGGAAATTTTCCTTGCCCGTGTGCGTGAGATTCTTGCAGAAAAGGAGAAAAACGTATGATTCGCGCATATAAAATTGAACGCAAAACGGCGGAGACCGATATTTTTCTCGCGCTTTCTCTCGACGGCATGGGCAGAAGCGCCATCGATACGGGTTGTGGCTTTCTTGACCATATGCTGACCCTTTTTGCAAAGCACGGTCGCTTTGACCTTACAGTGAAATGCGTGGGAGATACACAGGTGGATTATCACCATACGGCTGAGGATATCGGCATTTGTCTTGGCGATGCGTTTGCGGCTTGCCTTGGTGAGATGCGCGGCATCACGCGCTACGGCAATATGATCCTTCCGATGGATGAAGCGCTCATTCTTTCCGCCGTCGATATTTCGGGCAGAGGAAAGCTCTGCTTTGAGCTTCCCACGCCGACGGAAAAGGTCGGAGATTTTGATACCGAGCTTGTGGAAGAATTTTTTGAAGCATTCGTTCGCCGCGCCAATATTACGCTCCATATCCGTAAGCTGGCGGGCGAAAATTCCCATCATATCATTGAGGGCGCTTTCAAGAGCGTGGCGCGTTCGCTTCGCGCGGCGGTGAAGCTTGACCCCGATGCGATGGGTGAGATCCCCTCCACCAAGGGAATCCTTTAAGGAGATTTACTATGATTGCAGTTGTTGATTACGGCGTTGGAAATCTGTTTTCGCTTTCCTCGTCGCTTGCCGCGATTGGCGCGGAGGTCGTCGTTACGGGCGACGCTGACGTGATTCGTGCGGCAGATAAAATTTTACTCCCCGGTGTCGGTGCATTTGAGGATGCCATCGCCAAGCTCCGCGCGAGCGGGCTTGATGAAGTTGTATGTGAAGAAGCGAGAAAAGGGAAACCGCTTCTCGGTATTTGCCTCGGTATGCAGCTTCTCTTTGAAAAGAGCTATGAATTTGGCGAATTTGAGGGGTTGGGACTCATTGAGGGCGCGGTTCGTCCGATTGCCGACGTGATCCCCGCGGATTATAAGATCCCGCATATCGGCTGGAATGCGCTCCATCTCGTCGATGAAAAAAGTCCTATCTTCCAATATTTGAATGACGGCGACCACGTTTATTTCGTTCATTCGTTCTATGCCGCCGATTGCGAGAAAAACATCATTGCGACCTCGGAATACGGTGCAGAGTTGACCGCGGCTGTCGCCAAGGACAACATCTTCGGCTGTCAGTTTCATCCCGAAAAGAGCGGTCCCGTTGGTCTTTCGATCCTCCGCGCATTTGCGGAGCTTTGAGCCATGGCGAGAACAGAGAAGGCGATCTTCACCAATCTTTGCATGGTCTATGATGACCGCGGCAATATTCTCGTGCAGGACAGAAAAAATCCCGATTGGAAAGGCGTAACGTTCCCCGGCGGTCATGTGGAAAAGGACGAATCCTTCACCGATGCCGTCATTCGTGAGGTATGGGAAGAAACGGGACTTACCATCGAGCATCCGATTCTTTGCGGTGTCAAGCAGTTTCCGACGTGGGATGGTGAAAGATACGTTGTGTTTTTATATAAAACCAACCGCTTTTCGGGCGAACTCAAATCCTCCGATGAGG
>JBGVLA010000160.1:0-9049 GCA_045124015.1 Eubacteriales bacterium
GCAACGGACATAGAAACCGCATAGAAGGTTGCACCCTTTCTTGCGATAACACGGCCGCCGGATGTACGAACGTACTTTTCGATCGCTTCTCTGTCAATATCGGGAAGCATATTGCCTTCTCTTGCCTTCTTTTCTTCGTAAAGGCGAGCGCCATTGCCATTAAGCTTTACAAGAGACCAAGGCAAGAACATAGAATCACCATGTTCACCAAGCATATATGCGTTGATATAGGTGGAATCGATGCCATAGTATTCAGCAAGTCTGGAACGAAGACGAACGGAGTCGAGCATCGTACCGGAACCGAAGATGTGATTTTCCGGAATACCGGAATATTTTACGAATGTATAAGTGAGAATATCTACAGGGTTTGCAACCAAGATGTAGATCGCATCAGGCGCATATTTTGTAATTCTCGGCATAATGCTCTTGAGAATGTCTACGTTTGCCTGCGCAAGTTCAAGACGGGTCTGACCGGGTTTTCTCGGGAGACCGGAGGTGATGACAACGATATCGGAATTCACAGCTTCTGCATAGCCACCCGCGTAAACGGAAGAGGTGCTGCAGAAAGGAAGACCTTGTCTGATGTCAAGTGCTTCACCAAGCACTTTGTTTTCGTTGATGTCGATCATAACGACTTCATCAGCGATGCCCATAACTGAAAGGGTGTACGAAATAGTAGCGCCAACGCTACCCGCGCCGATAACAGTTACTTTCTTTCCCATAAGTGTACCATCCTACTTCATGTTTTTTTGTGGTTTCATTTTTACGTTTCAAAACGCAAAAAACGACAAAAGGCTTTCCTTTTGTTCTTTTGTAAATCAGCAAGCCATATGTATGCGATTTTGCATCAGCATATAATTTGCCATTCTGCTACGAGTATATTGTACCATATCCAAAAGCATATGTAAAATATGAAATTTGCATATCGATATGCTTTTATCGATAAGCATTTATCGAGAATGCAACAATACGGAATCCAAATTAAGCACCCAAGCATTGGGCAAACTATACAATATCATAACACATTTTTCTATCCTGCATTTTTTTGCAAAAAATTTCAAAGTCGATCCATTCAAATTCGGAATATCTGTATTCGATTTTCTGCATATAAGATAAAGAAGGAATTTATTTGAAAAGCTTCCCCAATATACGATTTCATATTCTCTTATTTCAGAGAATATGAAACGCCATCTCATTTTTGATCTCAGAAAGAATATCAATGAATCGTCGATCCAATTGCGTAAATTTATAGCCTTTCTGAAAGACAATGACATCTTTGATTCTTTCATTCGGAATCTCACATTTTTTCTGCACCAGACAATGCTTTTCAAGCTCTTGCGGAACCACCGGAGCCGACAGCATATACGCATCGGGTATGGCTTGGAGCAGTTCGATCGCCGTTGCTCTGTCATAGACAAAAACAGCTTTCTCCACAGCAGGAGATTTCGCATCTCTGCGCACTTCTCCGAATGACAAATATGGAATGGTCTCGTCGCCAAAAGTGATCGGTGTCATGCCGCCAAGTGCTTGATAATTGATTTTTTCGAGATCTTGGCAATTCCTTTCTGAAGTTAGAACTACGCTGTCAAATTCCCAAAACGGAATAGCATCCAGATCTTTATCACGAATATAATCCATAAAATAGGTCTCATGAAGCAAACGATATCGTACGATCCCAAGATTAAACGTACCGGCAGAGACACTATTGATGATCTGAACAGAATTGGTCTCACGAATATTAAGGCGGACCTTTCCGCCGAAATCAAGCTCAGATGACATTTTTTTCATAGCCGAAGCGATATAAATACTGCGAGGAAAAGCAACACTGAGCATCTGTCCTGCACTGTTCCGATCAGATAAAGCCTCCATTTTTTCAATGCTCGACAAAATATTTTTGGCATAAACAAGAAAAACAGCTCCCTTATCCGTCGGGATCACACCTTTAGAGGTACGTTCAAAAATCTGAAAGCCTAAAGTTTCTTCAAGCTCCATGATCGCTTTACTGAGATTGGGCTGCCCCATAAAAAGATTTTCCGCCGCTTGTGTGATAGAACCTGTTCGCTCTACCTCCACCGCATATTTGAAATGCAAAGTATTCAAAAATCGATCCACTCCTTTCGGCAAAACAGATAAAACTTACAAATATATATTATAATTATACCAAAAAAACATATGAAAATCAAGAAATTCGAGAAACAAAATATAAAGAATCCACACACAAAAAACCATATTTCCTCATCCTTATTTGCAGCATCTTTTTCCCGCTTTCATATATCAAAGCTGCACAATTTTTCTCATCTGTTTTGTGCAGACAAACAAATTTTGCTTAGATATCTTGACACAGATGGTAAAATGTGCTATACTCATAACATCCAAAAGGGAGTAGTTCATTGCTTCGGCAATGTGTGCGCATCGTCAAGACAGCAAACTGCAGATGCTCGGTACGTACGGAAATCCAAAAGATGACAACGAGACTTTTAGTGTATCTGATACGCTGGAAGTCTCTTTCTGTTTCTCGAGCACTTCCCTCTTTTGGATATTTCAAAAGACTATATTATTTTAGGAGGATTTACTATGGACCCCATCACCATTTTGATCATCGTCGGTATCATCGTCGGTATCATCGCGCTTTTTGTCGCATTCGGCTATCTCAAAGCACCGCCTGATACCGCCTACATCATTTCCGGCCTCGGAAAAAAGCGTATTCTCATCGGTAAAGCAGGCTGGCGCGTTCCCTTCTTTGAACGCGTTGACCGTCTTTCTCTCAGCGTTATGCAGGTAGACGTCAAAACCACAGAAGCTGTTCCGACCAATGAGTTTATCAACGTCTCCGTTGACGGTGTTGCCAACATCAAGATATCGTCCGACCCCGAGCTCCTCAAGCGTGCAGCAGAAGCACTTCTCGGCAAAAACCGCCAAGAACTCGTTGCTCTTGTAACACAGGTCCTTGAAGGTAATATGCGCGAGATCGTCGGTTCCGTCGGTCTCAAGGAAATGGTTCAAGACCGTCAAGGCGTTGCTAAAAAAATCACGGAAAACGTCGTTCCCGACATGGAAAAGCTCGGTATCGAAGTCGTAAACTTCAATATCCAAAATTTCAAAGATGCCGCAGGCACGATTGAAAACATGGGTATCGATAACGTCGAACAGATACGCAAAAACGCACAGATCGCAAAGGCCAATGCCCAAAGAGATATTGCCATCGCAACCTCAAAAGCACAGCAGGAATCCAATGCAGTCAAGGTCGAAGCCGAAAAGAAAATTGCCGAACAGAACGCAGAGCTTGCTGTTCAGCAGGCAGACATGAAGGTTCGCGCAGACACCAAGAAGGCGGAAGCGGATGCTGCTTATTCCATCCAGCAAGAAAATCAGCGTAAGATCATCGAAATTGCAAAGACAAATGCCGATATCGCGCGCCGCGAAAAAGAAGCCGAGCTTGCAGAAAAAGAAATCGCCATCAAGGAACGTGAACTTGATGCCGAGATCAAAAAGCAGGCAGACGCGATGAAATATCGCTCCGAAAAAGAAGCAGAAGCAGAGCTCATCAAACGTCAAAGAGAAGCTGACGCTCGTCAATATGAAGCGATCCGCGCAGCAGAAGCAAAGAAAGCGGAAGCAGAGGCACTTCGCTTTGCAATGGAACAGGAAGCCGAAGGTATCCGCGCCAAAGGTCTTGCCGAAGCGGAAGCGATCGAAAAGAAAGCAGAAGCACAAAAGAAAATGGGTGAAGCATCCATTCTCGAAATGTATCTTACCGCTCTTCCCGAAGTGGTCAAAAACGCCGCTATACCTCTTGCAAAAACAGACAAGATCGTTATGTACGGCGATGGCAACTCCACAAAGCTTGTACGCGATGTCATGACCAGCGCAGATCAAATCATGGAAGGTGTCAAGCAATCCACCGGCATTGACATCACAAATCTTCTTGCAGGCTTCATCGGTGGAAAAGCCGCACAAGCAGAACCCCCAAAAACCGATAATGCCGAAGATGCATGATCGATTATAAAGCTGAAAAATTCACCCTTCGGTGCCTGCGATAAAGCAGGTTCACCCGAAGGGGGGCGGTTAAAGTTAAAAATGAAACGGTATAACCCGATAATGGGTTATACCGTTTCATTTTTTCATCTTTATAAAAGCGTCGCATTACAAATCGCACCCTTTCCAAATCGTCTCCGAATAGACTCAACTGTCTTGTCCAAATTTTCTGTTTTCAAGACAGAATCCGTATCATCAAAAAGACCGATTTGTTCAGGCGTATTGACCGAGATCAACTCAATCGCCCGAACAGTAACGGCACGAATAGGATATTTCCAGGCATAATTGGCTTTGAATAAAGAAAATGCTTCTTTCGCAATAATAGACGGGCTTCCCGTGGAAAGAGAAAGCTTTGTTTGCCATTGCTTGGTGATAAAACGATTATCTCTTATCGCAATGGAAATACCGCTAGCTCTTTTCTGCGAAACCGAAAGACGATGCCCGATATCTTGAGAAAGCTCCAGCATGACCCTCCACACCTCATGATCCTCTAAAAGATCCTGCGGTGTCGTCATTCCATGACCACAGCTCTTATCAAGACCATCATCACCACGTTCCAAAACCTCCGACTCATCCAAACCATTGGCGGCAAGCCAAATATCAAGACCGCATTTTCCAAGCTTATACTTAAAAAATTCAGGCGGTCTTTTTGCGATCTGACCAATCGTATAGATCCCACATGAAGTCAGCTTCATATATGTCTTTCTGCCGACACCAAGCATATCGGACGCAGGCAGATTCCATATCTTTTCCCTAAAATCATCCTTGGAAAGAACGGTAACCGCATCCGGCTTTTTCATATCAGAAGCAAGCTTAGCAAAAATTTTATTAAACGAGACTCCGACAGAGACCGTAAGTCCAAGCTCATTTTTGATGCTTGTTCGAATCTTGTGCGCGATCTCCTCTCCGCTTCCGAAAAGACTCGTACTGCCCGTTACGTCAAGCCAACATTCATCAAGCCCAAACGGTTCGACCTTGTCTGTATATCGATAATAGATTTCACTTGCTCGCTTTGAAAAATATGTATAGTCCCGATAATTCGGCTGCACGATCACAAGATTCGGGCATTTCAGCCGAGCTTGCCAAATCGTTTCTCCCGTAGTAACGCCAAAAAGCTTGGCTTTTTCATTTTTGGCAAGCACGATGCCGTGTCGTTTTTCTTCATCTCCACAAACAGCTACGGGAAACGCTTTCAGCTCCGGTTTTTTCATACATTCCACAGACGCATAAAAATTATTCAAGTCGCTATGCAAAATGATACGCTCCATTTTTTCCTCCGAATGAAAATTCGTCCGTCCTTCTCTCAAGTTCATTTTATAATGAACTCTCTCTTTTTTCAAGACGAAAAGCGAACATTTGTTTTCTTTTGCAGAAACTTTCACCAGATTGCAAAAAAGAAGCGTAATCGCAATTTATATAGAATTCGTTTCAAGACGCTTTGCCCATTTTCCATGAAAAACAATCGGATATACGGCAAAGGAAAGCGCAAGACCGGCAAAAATATCCAAAATAGAATGTTGCCTTAAAAAAACCGTCGCCATGCTGATAAGAACCGTAACAATACCAAACAGAAGACGCCAATACCATTTACCGAAATGCTTGCTATGCCATGCGGCAAAGAAGACCGCAAATGAGCCCGTAACGTGCATAGAGGGAAACACATTGGTATTGGTATCAAAACCATACAGGAAGAACGCAACATCGATCAAGATATTATCTCTACCGATCTCATCGCGCGAAAGCGGACGAAACTCTTGCATATTCGGAAAAACAAAATAGATAAGAGCACAAACGCTATACGTGATGATGATAAACCACATATATTTTCGGAACGTAGGAATATCAAAAAAGAAAGAATAGATGAGCATACCAATCAAAAAAACGAACCAAAAATAATACGGCAGGATAAACCATTCGCAAAAAGGGATCACATCGTCAAGGGGACACCAAATCGGATAATAGCTGATCTCCGCGCCGAAAATTCCAAGAAGAAACGGGAGACCCCTTTCCAAAAACATAAAAACGATGCCAAAAACAGGCCAATACAAAAGGAGCAATATATGCGAAAAAGCAGAAGTTTTCAATTTATTGAAGCGAAAATTGCGATAATCAACCATGGATATACGTTGCCTCCGAAACAATCAGCTTCCCGATCGTTTGCGCTGCATACGACGAAAACGATTTCTTTTGAAGTGTAAGCATATTTTCCCGTTTTTTATGATCGGAAAGCAGAGACATGACCGCATTCGAAAGCCCCTCCGGGTCGTTTGCTGTCAGCGCAAAGCCGTTTTGGATGAAAAAATCCATATTTTTCGTTTCGCACCCGGGAACAGCATCCACAAGCACCATCGGAATCCCCTTCGTGGCAGACTCCGTTGCGCTAAGCCCACCCGGCTTTGTCAAAATGACATCGGAAGCATCCATATAAAGAGAAACACAGTCTGTAAAACCAACTACCCGCACACGCTCGGAAAGATCCATTTTTTGAAATTTTTTATATAATTTTTCATTGCTTCCGCAAATGACCGTAAGCATCGTATCCGCAGGAAGCTTTTGTATCAGGCTTTCTGCGAGTTCGGGAATCGGTCCGGCTCCCATGCTACCGCACATGATCAGCACCATACGCTTGCTTTCATCCAATCCCAATGCTTTCTTGGCATCCAAAGCGGATGTCCTTTGATAAAAAGATGCCTTGACGGGAATCCCTGTCGGCGTGATCTTCTCAAGCGGGATTCCATTTTCTTCATATTCAGAAAGCATAAGCGGGTGTGGAATAAAAATACGATCGATCGTGATCTCGTTCATACCCGGATAACAGGTATAATCCGTAACGATTAAATACGTCTTAACAGAAAAAGCAAACTTCTTTTTCATTTCCGTAACGATCATTGCGGCAAAAAGATGGGTACATAAGATCACATCAAAAGCATTTTGACTCAAAAAGTCATAAAGTTCCTCTGAATCGTTTTTAACAGAATCATATATCACAGAGGTTTGTCCGGGTTTTGGCGGATGTTGTTCCAAATAGCGATAACCCGCACCAAAAAGATGCGGTGCTTTCTTATAAACCAATACGTGTCCTTGGCTGATAATTTTGGATTTGACTTCTGATTTGAACGCCAGTGCATCCCGAATTTCACATTCCGCACCAACGGTATCAAAATATTCACGCATCGCCAACGCCGCAGAATTATGTCCGCCGCCTGTATTGCATGATAAAATTAAAATTTTCATGAGCATATCCTCACAATATAGAATCTTTTTCTTTTTTCTGTTTTTCTTCCTTTTCCACCACGCGCGCATACAAATGTGCAAGATGCGGGCGGTTATAACGTTGAATCAAAATAAATGGAATATTACCAAGCGCATATAGCGCACATAAAAGCACACTGAACCAAGAGCGAACGATCAAAAAAATGCCAAAGGAAGCGACGATCAAGGCAAAATGAACCGTTTCCGCCACGCAAAGCTCACGAAGAAGCCAATCGATATCCTTAGAGCTATCGCGAAAAGACACCGTTTTCGGAGTCATATACTTCATCAAGCGGCTGAGATCCGGCATTTTTTTCTTCCATTTTTTGATATGTATTTTATCATAAAGTTCACCGTTTTTTTCAAACGAAAACGATGCAAACGGCGCCTTCTTCCAATCAAACCATGTTCTCGGTAAAAGCTCACCGAAAAAGTGTGAGAGGATCACGAGCGCCGCAATGTAAGTTAAACCAAGAAGATTTGGAAGCATATCGAAATCACCTTTCAGTTAAAACAAATTGAGTATATCATAAAAAGCCTTTATTTTCAAGTGCAATCACCTTTAAGATTTCCTTAAAATATTCCCTTTCCCGCGCTTGACAGACACAAGCAAGTGTGGTAAGATACCGATATATCTAGACTCGGAGGAAAATATGTCGGAATTTTGGGATATTTACGATGAAAATCGAAATTTAACGGGAAAAATACATGAGCGAGGCAAACCGCTCGCCAAAGGAGAATATCATCTTGTCGTACATATTTGGGTACAAAACGAAAACGGCGAGTTTCTCATCACCAAGCGAGCCGCTGACAAAATGCCCTTTCCAAATTGTTGGGAATGCACGGGAGGCTCTGCCCTTGCCGGAGAAAGCAGTCTTGTCGCCGCCTTGCGAGAAACGTTAGAAGAAACAGGGCTTGATCATCGTGATGCCGAAAAACAGTGTATCATTTCCTATCGGCGCGGAGATTGGTTCGGGGATGTTTGGCTTTTTCGTTCAAAATTTTCTCTATCGGACGTCGTTTTGCAGGATGGCGAAACGACGGATAAACGCTTTGCAGACAAAGAAACGATCCTCAAAATGAAACAAAACGGCGAGTTTTGCCGTTACGATTATATCGAGGATCTCATGGCAAAGATCTGATAACTTTCCATGCATCGATCAGTCTTTCAAGCGACCATGCCGCATTTGCTGGACTTGTTGACGGCAGATATATTGCATTTTTGCCAATATATTTTTCATAAAGCCGATGTGCAAGCTTTCCGTTTGTAAAAACCGCTTGAATATCCGCTGTTTCAAAAATATCAGAAAAATCGTTCGGAATCGCATTGCGGATATTCGTATCTGCCGAATCTTCCGCATCGCAAGATGCAATAACATCCCAAAGTGCGATGCCGTTATCCAGAAGAAATGCTCTTTTTTCTTCCACAGTTGTCGGTAGCGATGTGGCAAACACAGCAGAGGTTACCTTCCAAAAACGATTTTGCGGATGTCCGTAAAAAAAGCCTTCCTCTCGAGAACGAACCGAGGGAAAGCTACCAAGAATCAGAATATGAGAATTCCTATCAAATACAGGCAAAAATGGGTGTATCATGTGATCGCCCTCCATAGTTATCATTTCATACAATCATTATATAATATGAACAAAATCTTGTCAACCCAAATAATGTAATTGACTTTTCAAAAAATTCATGTTAGAATGATATCATCAAAAAACATAAGTGAGGAAATATCATGGAAGAAAGATATGAGATATTTACGCT
>JBGVLA010000161.1:0-2940 GCA_045124015.1 Eubacteriales bacterium
GTTATATTACAGTCTGTTCCGATGATGCGCTTGCCGCAGCAGGTAAAGCAGATGAGCGCATAGCAAAGGGAGAAGCAACTTTATTGACCGGTATTCCCGTAGGTATAAAAGATAACATCTGTACAGAGGGCATCACGACCACCTGCGCCTCAAAAATGTTATATAACTTTGTTCCGCCTTATGATGCCACTGTAACCAAAAGGCTGAAAAATGAGGGTGCGGTCATTCTCGGCAAACTGAATATGGATGAGTTCGCTATGGGCTCATCTACCGAAAGCTCTTATTTCAAAAAGACGAAAAATCCTTATGATCTTACCCGTGTACCCGGTGGCTCGTCGGGCGGTTCAGCCGCAAGCGTATCTGCCGACCTTGTGCCATACGCGCTTGGCTCCGATACGGGTGGCTCGATCCGTCAGCCCGCAGCCTTTTGCGGAAACGTGGGACTCAAACCTACCTACGGATTGGTATCGAGATTCGGCTTGATTGCATTTGCATCCTCGCTGGATCAGATCGGCTCCTTTACAAAGGATGTGACCGACTGCGCAATTGTTTTGAATGCGATCGCGGGCTATGACAAAATGGATTCCACATCGGTGGATCCCGATAAAACTGACTATACAAAAGCACTCGGCTTGCCGCTGAAGGGTATGAAGATCGGCGTACCGAAGCAGTATCTTGAAAGCGGTATTCAAACGGAGATCAGGGAAGCGGTAGAAAACGCAATCAAGGTATATGAGATGCTTGGCGCCGAGTGCGAGGAATGCTCATTACCTCTTTCTAAATTCGCACTCCCCGCGTATTACCTGATTTCTTCGGCGGAGGCAAGCTCCAACCTTGCAAGATTTGACGGTATCAAGTACGGATACAGAGCAGAGGAATATCACGGTCTTACAGACCTTTATGAGATAACTCGCTCCGAGGGCTTTGGCGAAGAAGTAAAAAGAAGAATTATGCTTGGCACTTATGCATTAAGCTCGGGATATTACGATGCGTATTTTAAAAAAGCGCAGCAGGTAAGAGGACTTATCAAACGGGACTTTGCCGCTTGCTTTGAAAAATATGACGTTCTTCTGACACCGACTACTCCCACGACGGCATACAAATTTGGAGAAAAATCAGATCCCGTTGCGATGTATATGGGTGATATCTGTACCGTTGCGGTCAATATCGCCGGGCTTCCCGCCATCAGTATTCCCGCAGGACTCGACAAAAAAGGAATGCCGATTGGAATTCAGCTGATTGCAAACAGCTTTGATGAACGTAAATTGTTGACAGCGGCATTTGCTTATGAACGTGAGACGGGTTATGAAAAGCTCCGTCCAACGGTAAAGGAGGTGGAGTAAATGACTTTCGAAACCGTAATTGGTCTTGAAATCCATGCAGAGCTTGCAACCAAGTCAAAGATATATTGTTCTTGCTCAACCGCATTTGGAGCCGATGTTAATACGCAAACCTGCCCGATTTGTACGGGAATGCCCGGTGTTCTCCCCGTTCTCAACAAAAAAGTGGTTGATTATGCGATCACGGCAGGACTTGCCATGAATTGTGAAATCACCGAATATGGCAAGCAGGACAGAAAAAACTATTTTTATCCCGATCTTCCAAAAGCATATCAAACATCTCAATACGATATGCCGATATGTAAAAACGGATACCTTGATGTTGAGGTTGACGGGAAAATTAAGCGGATAGGTATTACTCGTATTCATATTGAGGAGGATGCTGGAAAGCTGATACACGACGGACTGCGCGGTGCATCGCTTGTGGACTATAACAGATGCGGCGTTCCGCTGATTGAGATCGTCACCGAGCCGGATATGCGTTCTCCCGAGGAAGCGAGGGCATTTCTTGAAAAAGTCAAATCAATTCTTGAATACACCGGCGTTTCCGATTGCAAAAAGCAGGAGGGCTCTCTTCGTTGTGACGTCAATCTTTCTGTACGTCCTTTGGGACAAAAGGAATTCGGAACCCGTACCGAAATGAAGAACATCAACTCATTTAGTGCTGCATTTCGTGCAATGGAAGGAGAGCGTAAGCGTCAAATTGAGTTGATCGAGGACGGTGGCGAGGTCGTGCAGGCAACGCGCAGATGGGACGACGCAAAAGGCGAGAGCTTTGAAATGCGTTCCAAAGAAGAAGCACACGATTACAGATATTTTCCCGAGCCGGATCTTGTCCCCATCGTGGTTGACCGAGAATGGATCGAGCGTATCAGAGCAAGTCTTCCCGAGCTTCCCGATGAAAGAAAGCGCAGGTATATCGCCGAGCTTGGACTTCCCGAATACGATGCAAAGCTGTTGACAGCATCCAAATCCATTTCCGATTACTTTGAAAAGACGGTCAGACTCGGTGTTCCTGCAAAAGCTGTGAGCAATCTGCTGATGGGAGATATTTCGAGAATCTTACACGAGAGAGAAATGGAAAGTATTCCGTTTGAGCCTGTGTTCCTTGCAAAAGCAATCTCCCTTTACACAGAGCAAAAAGTCAGCTCGGGCGCACTCAAGAAGATCATTGAAGCACTTTTCGATGAAGAAAAGGAACCCGAAGAAATTGCAAAGGAAAAGGGCTTGATTCAAGTTAGCGATGAATCAGCACTTATTCCGATTATTCAGAAGATATTGAATGATAATCCGAAAGTTGTGGAAGAACTGAAGTCGGGTAAAGAAAAAGCAATGGGCTTTTTCGTGGGCCAGGCGATGCGTGCATCCAAAGGAAGCGCAAATCCGCAGCTCGTGAACAAACTGGTAAAAGAATTGTTGAAAAAATAAAGGAGAATATAACATGGAAAAGAGAGAACAACTTTACGAGGGAAAAGCCAAAAAGGTCTTTGCCACGGACAATCCCGAAATGCTCATCGTATCCTACAAGGACGATGCCACCGCTTTCAACGGACTCAAAAAGGGAACGATCGTCGGTAAAGGCGTGATCAATAATAAGATG
>JBGVLA010000162.1:0-11514 GCA_045124015.1 Eubacteriales bacterium
GCCGATCAGCGTCATCGCGGAAGAAACCGGCTTTTATGATGCTTGTCATTTCACAAAAGTTTTTCGCGCCGCCGTCGGCATCTCTCCTCTCTCATATCGTAAAAACCCTTGATCAGAAAGGTATCCCATGCAATATACAGAAAAACTCTCCTCCATTATATCCCCACTTATCTCATGGTACAAGAAAAACAAACGCGCGCTCCCTTGGCGTGATGAACCAACGCCTTATCATGTTTGGATCTCTGAGATCATGCTCCAACAGACGCGCATCGAAGCCGTTATTCCCTATTATCACCGTTTTCTTTCGGAACTTCCCAATGTCAAATCGCTTTCCGAGGTCGATGACGATAAACTCATGAAGCTTTGGGAAGGGCTTGGCTATTACAGCCGTGCACGCAATCTCAAAAAAGCTGCTATACAGATCATGACAGAGTATGGCGGTCATCTCCCCGAAGAAGCATCTGCTCTCCGCAAGCTTTCCGGCATCGGTGATTATACCGCAGGTGCTATCGCATCGATTTCGTTTGGAAAGCCAGAACCTGCCGTGGATGGAAACGTTCTGCGCGTCATTACGCGTGTTCTCGGATGTTTTGATGATATCATGCTTCCTGCCACGAAAAAAACGATTTCGGAAGAGCTTCGAGCAGTTTATCCCATAGGTGAGGACGCGAAACATCTCACACAAGCTATCATGGAGCTTGGCGAATCCCTCTGCATACCAAACGGTGAAGCAAAATGCGAAAAATGTCCTCTTCGTGAGATATGCACTGCAAACATAGACGATCTCACCGAGAAGCTTCCCGTTAAAACACCGAAAAAAGCGCGTAAGATCGAAAACCGCACCGTGCTTCTACTCTCTTGCCGTGGGAAGTATGCGATCCGTCAGCGCCCCGAAACGGGACTCCTCGCAAAGCTTTGGGAATATCCGAATTTCGACGGACATGCTACAGAGGAGGATGTAGCATCATGGTTGGCATCCAAAAGTATTACCCCTATTTCGATTCGTCCCGGTGGCGATGCCGTCCATATTTTCACACATATCGAATGGCATATGAAAGGATTTTCTGCTGAATGTGCGGAAGAATCGCCTCTTTTTTCTTGGCATAGCGCAGAAGAAATTCGCAAACATTTTGCAATTCCGACTGCATTCCGTGCATTCACAAAACAACTTGATTGACGCTTGAGGCTTATAGATCCTGTATCCACAAATAGCATTAAAAAACAGTTACTTTTTATTTGGCCAAACGATCTCTCCATTGATGATCGTTGCGATCACCGAAGAAGTGATATCCAATGGATTTCCGTCATATATCACAAGGTCAGCATCCTTTCCCACCTTCAAACTGCCAAGACGATGGTCGACGCGGCAAATACGCGCCGCATTGATCGTGATGGCGCGAAGCGCATCCATTGTGCCCAATCCCTCCTTGGCTGCCAACGCCGCGCAAAGCGGTAAATATTGAATACGCGAAACAGGATGATCCGTTGTCAATGCGACAAGCACCCCTGCCTTTTGAAGGACACCTGCCGTTTTGAAATCCGATAAGCTGACCTCCTTTTTATTTCTTGATGCTAAGGATGGACCTACGATAGCGGGATAACCGCTTTCTGCAATCTCTTCTGCGATCAAATGCCCTTCCGTGCAATGATCGAGCGTAAGCCCAAGTCCAAACTCCTTGGCAATTCGAATCGCAGTAAAAATATCATCCGCGCGATGCACATGCGCTTTCAAGGGGATATTCCCCTCAAATAACGCTCGATAACATTCCATATCAAAGATTTTTTGTCCATTTTCCTCAAAATATTGACGCGCACGAAATAGTTCTTCTCGAATCAACGAAGCGATCGCCATCCTTGTGGACGGGATATTGCCATTCATACCATAATTCGTCATTGGATTTTCACCAAAAGCGATTTTAATAGCGGCAGGAGCAAGCACGACCATGTTATCAATACAACGACCTGCAGTTTTGATAAACGCAAATTGTCCGCCAATGGCATTTGCGCTTCCGGGACCAACCATCACACCCGTGATCCCCACCGCCAACGCGTTATGAAAAGCGCTATCCATAGGATTTATCGCATCTATCCCTCGCAAACATGGTGTGATCGGATTTGTGCTTTCATTGCTTTCGTCTCCCTGTACCGTTGTTTTTTCTTCAGAAATACCAATATGGCTATGCGCATCAATAAAACCGGGAAAGACAAGCTTTCCTTTGACATCCATCGCCTTCATGCGTTGGGTCGGATGAATGGTTTTCGCAATTTCTATGATCTTTCCATCCCGTATCAAAAGATCTGCCCGAATCGGCTCGTCTTGTTCCTTCGTATATAAGGTACCGTTTTGAATCAATAGCATACAATTCGTCTCCTTTTTCTTGAGGTTTTCATAATCTTTTTTTGATATGAATAGTCTTTCGCAATTCGGGATAAACTATTCTTAGAAAAACGAACAAGGAGGTGAAAACATGAACAACACGCAGAACAACCAGTACAATCAGAACAACAAGAATAACCAGTCTAACCAAAACAACAAATCCAACCAGAACAACTATTCCAACCAAAATAACCAATCCAACCAGAATAGCAAGAATAACCAGCAAAAATAATATTTTGTCCCTATCAAAAAAATTCCAAGCGATAAAAAGCACGATGTTCTTGCCGGAGAAATCACAAATCAATTGATTTATTTGGCTCAGATTTACCACACGGTAAACAAATAATTAACCCCGACAGATTTTGAAAAAATCTGTCGGGGTTCGTTTTATCCTGTTCGACGAATTGGAAATTTTCTATATGTGTATTTGAAAATCTCCAAACTCAAATATACCCTTGCCGTGTTTGAGTTCATTTTGGCGATGTATTTGGCAAAACGCATCGTAAATTCTATCTGCTATCCCAACAGGAATATTGATTTCGTGATGCGAAGGACATAGTTTTTTTATGTCGAGCTTTCTGATTTTGTCAACCGAACGCATAAAGGCTATCGGATCGGTAGATGGATAGAATGCATCAAGACATCCGCTATATATCAGATCTCCCGAATACAAGTATCCACGCTCTTTTTCATAAAAGCAACAATGCCCGGGAGAGTGTCCGGAAGTATGAAGGACTTGGAGATTTCTATTGCCTAATTCTATAATATCGCCGTCGCGCATAATGAAGGAGGGCGCACCTTGAAAAATATTATAATTCTCAAAATTGAAATCACTTGGGAAATCACAAGGTCTTTGTGTAAGATTTTTCTCCACCATCTGAAGTGAAATTGGAAACTTTTCAGATATCCAAGCTACCTCTTTTTCATGGACAGCAAAATCTCGAAAATACTTATGACCACCGATATGATCCCAATGAACATGAGTCGTTATCACAAGAATAGGCAAAGCAGTTATACTGTCAACAACGCTTTTTATGTTTGCTACGCCTAATCCGGTATCTATCAAAACGGCTCGTTCTGTGCCGAGCAATAAATAGCAATGCGTTTCTTCCCAATGCTTATATTCACTTATTGCAAATGTTTCATCATCAATTTTTTCGACACGAAACCATTCCATAACACATCCTCCGTCAAATTCTTACCTATCATTCTGCTGTATCACGCGATAGCTTCATCTTTGTTTCACAAATGCATCGAGCAAAGCCCCTACGTCGCTTGAACGTTTTAAGATTGATTTCTTTTATTTGATGGCAGCATTCAAAAGAATTTCTTGAGAAAACGAAGGGATTCTGCCCAAGCCGTCAGGGCCCACGTTCAACAAATAGTTGATACCCATATCATTCAGCTTCTGACGTCTGGCAATGACCTTTTCACAGGTAATCCAATTTTGATCATAATATTTGAAAGACCACGAGCTATTCATCGTACCTGCCGTTTCATAAAGACCGTATGGCGAATACTTAAAGCCTGCAATGCTGTTATAATCGCAAGCAAAATCCTTACCAATATCCTTGGGCAATTCCTTGGGATATTCGTTATCGCCCAGCGAAACGTAGTCATAAGCACCATTGCCAATACGCGAATTGATCAGGCAATTCGGTTGAATCTCTTTTACAAGATGATTCAGCTCCAAGCTTTGTTCTTTCGTAATGGTATGCGGAACATCAAACCATATAAGGCAAAGATCACCGTAATTTTTAAGAAGCTCTTCCACCTGCGGCTTGATCTTTTCTTCGAAACAGATCGAAAAATCCTTGTTTTTTCGATCCGGATAGTCCCAACTGTTATCCCATGAAACCCCTGCACAAGGCTCAAATTGATCGTATCCGCCGCCGTGAGGATGATGCCAGTCGAGCTCCTGTGAATAATACAGACCAAATTTCAAGCCGTATTTATAGCACGCCTCTGCAAGCTCACCTACTACATCACGCCCAAAGGACGTAGCATCCACGACATTAAATTTATCGACCTTAGAATGATACATGGCAAAGCCATCATGGTGCTTCGACGTAAAGACAAAATACTTCATTCCGCTATCTCTCGCCAGCTTGATCCACTCATCTGCATCAAAATAAATCGGATTAAAGCTTTTTGCTAAAAGCTCGTATTCCGCATTGGGAATCGCCGCACAGCTTTGTATCCATTCCGCATAGGTCTTGACACGCTTTCCTCGATATTCCCCTGCGAGCAAGGAATAAAGCCCAAAGTGTGCCATCATTCCGTATTTTGCTTCTTTGAACCATTTGATGTTGTCCATTTTCATTTCTTATCCCTTTCTTATTCTAAAAAACAAAAAACCGAGGAACAAATCCTCGGTTTTGATATGGGGTGGATAATCGGGCTTGAACCGACGGCCTCCAGAGCCACAATCTGGCGCTCTAGCCAACTGAGCTATATCCACCATAAATGGCGTGCCTTGAGGGACTCGAACCCCCGACCTACTGCTTAGAAGGCAGTTGCTCTATCCAGCTGAGCTAAAGGCACAAATGAAAGACCCCCAAGGGTTTTCATGGAGCGGATGATGGGAATCGAACCCACGCGACCAGCTTGGAAGGCTGGAGTTCTACCATTGAACTACACCCGCGTTGAAGCGGTTCTTCCGTCGACCGCTCATATATAATAACACAACGCGAGTGATTTGTCAATAGTTTTTTGAAAAAAAGTTAAATATTTTCAAATATTAAAATTCGTAATTTGCAACGAATTCATTGAGCTTTTTGATAAGCGGAGGATATGCTTCGTTCGGGATAAAGGTTGCTTTGGAAATATCCACGCCGCAAACTTTTTTAAGCCATACACAAGCAACAACGTATCTGCCGTAGCAGTTACCCATATGGAAACGGTCGCGGTAAAGAGATGCACCGCCGTTTTCAATATCAAATTCAGGCATAGTCTTTTTGATCGCAGTTACAACATTGCCGCAAGGAATGATATCCAAGCCAAATTCAGCAGAGATCTTCTGGAAGGTTTCTTCGATCATTCTGTCCATGGTATCGCGATCGCGGTTGTAATCCGCAAAGCGACCATGACCGCTCTTTTCCTCGTAAGCCCATGTACGGTGCAAGAGAACCTTTGCGTTGGGGCAAAGACGCTTCACTTCCGCATATACATAGTCGATATAAGGATGATAGGTATCATAAAGACCGGAGTCGCCACTTACCTGCTGAATGGTGATAACATCCCAATCATCAGAAAGAAGTGCCGCATGGATAGAAGTCTTATAGAGACCCTTGCCGCGGATCTGATAATCATATTCAAGTTCATCTGTTTTCAGATTTTCAGCGTGCTTGGTGAGCGGACAACCGCCGATATAAAGGTTTGCAGCAAGGATATCTGTTCTGCCGCAGGATTCTGCGATATCTTCCATATAGGTCATCGCATCTTGAGAAAAACTATTACCGATAGCAAGAATTTTCATATTTGTATGCTCTCTTTTCTATATTTATTTTCGATATTCCAATATCGATTTTAACAAATCAAAATGATTTTCAAAAGATTTTCTTTCTTTGGCTTCCGTAGATTTTGAATGAGAATACGGAACACTCTTAATAACAAGGATCACATCCTCGCCAAGATTATCAACACCCGGATGTGAGGTGGCGTAATCGGTTTCAGAGAAAGAAATTGCAATATCATCATAATACCATTCCTCAGGAATGTCAAGTCCAAGCTCCGAAATCGGAATGAAAATGCCATTATCTTTGTAGATATCATAAACAAGCGGGGTCATCAAATAGATGTAATATGGCTGAACAGACATACTGGAAAGGAATTGTGTAGAGGATGCATTGACGGTGGATGCCATCTCATGCTCTTTATCATCGATGAATGCCGTTCTGGAAAAATTCACAAGAACCTCTTTGTCCTCGTTATAATCCTTACAAACTGCCGTAAGCGATTTTTGAATATCTTGATACTGTGTATCGGGAATCGGAGCATCGCCAACGTACATGATATAAACGTCATAATTCTCACGGGAGACAAGCTGAACAGTCAAAATAATACCAAGAATCAAAAAGAACACGGTAATACAAAACGGCCATTTATGGTGATACCAAAAATTGTCGATCCATTTGAATATTTTTGACATAAACACCTCCAAGCAACGCCAAGATGACGCCACAAGCAAAATACTATAAATTATTTTATCATACTTTCCTCTATTTTTCAAGTCCTTTTCAACAAAATAAAAACAGACGGAAAAATTTCCGTCTGTTCTCTGTATTTTATTATATTGTACCCAAACGCGGTCAAGCGTGCTACGCTTGCACTTCTTTTGGTCCTTTTCTTGGTGCCAAGAAAAGGATGAAAGCCTTCTTTTGGGCAACTTTTTCTTTTGCAAGAAAAAGTTAGCCTTGGGGCTTCATGGTCGGGAAAAGAAGAACGTCGCGGATAGAGGGCTGGTCGGTAAGGAGCATAACAAGTCTGTCGATACCAAAGCCAAGACCACCTGTGGGAGGCATACCATATTCAAGCGCTCTGATAAAGTCATAGTCGACTTCCGCGAGCGTATCGGGTTCTTCCTTCTTCTTCATCGCAAGCTGTGTTTCAAAACGTTCTCTCTGATCGATGGGGTCGTTGAGTTCGCTGAATGCATTACCAAATTCGGTCGCGCAAATAAAGTATTCGAAACGCTCCGTAAACGCAGGATTGTCTTTCTTACGCTTTGCAAGAGGGCTGTTTTCTACGGGATAATCGTAGATAAAGGTCGGCTGAATGAGATTTTCTTCTACATACGCATCGAAAAATTCGATAAGAACTCTTCCCTTTGTCGCATCTTTTGCCACTTCAACGTGCTTTTCCTTTGCCGCAGCGCGTGCGTCTTCGTCGGTTGCCCAGTCATTGTAATCAACGCCGGCATACTTCCTGACTGCTTCCGCCATGGTAAGTCTTTCCCATTTGCCCATATCAAGTTCAACGCCCTGATAGGTGATCTTTTCAGAACCGCAAATGGTAAGAGCAAGATGCTTGTAAAGCTCTTCAACGAGATCCATCATGCCCTTGTAATCGGTGAACGCCTGATAGAGCTCGATGGTGGTGAATTCGGGATTGTGCTTGGTATCCATGCCTTCGTTACGGAAGATGCGGCCAACCTCATATACACGATTCATACCGCCAACGATAAGACGCTTCAAATAAAGCTCTGTTTCGATACGGAGATACATCGGCATATCGAGTGTATTGTGATGTGTTCTGAAGTGGCGTGCGGAAGCCGCGATCTCCATCGGAACAAGGATAGGAGTATCCACTTCAAGGAAGCCCTTGTTATCAAGGAATGCGCGTGTTTCTTTGAGGATCTGCGAGCGCTTGATAAAGGTATCCTTTACGTCGGGATTCACGATCAAGTCAACGTAGCGCTGACGGTAACGAAGGTCAGTGTCCTTGAGACCGTGGAATTTTTCGGGAAGGGGGAGAAGCGATTTTGCAAGCAATTTCACTTTCTTTGCGTGAACAGAGATCTCACCCGTCTTGGTACGGAAAGCAAAGCCTTCAATACCGATGATATCACCGATATCCCATTTCTTGAATTCTGCGTAATCATCTGTGCCAATGTCATCGCGCTTGATGTAGACCTGAATCTTGCCTTCGCCATCTTGGATATGAGCAAAGGAAGCCTTACCCATGATTCTGCGGCTCATCATTCTGCCCGCGATCGCAACGATCGGCTTTTCTTCTGCGGGGATCTCTGCATCATCATCCTTGAAGTTTTCAACGATGCTCTTGGATGTAGCGGTAACATCATATTTTACTTCTGTAAAGGGATCACAGCCAGCTTCTTTGAGCGCTGTGAGCTTATCACGGCGGATCTGCAAAAGCTCACCGAGCTTTTCTTCAGACATTTCCACCGCTTCGTTTTGTGTACCCATAGTTTCTTCTGCCATAGTTTTCTCCATATATTGATACGATTTCTTTTATAAATTAAGAATGTGCTTTCTTTTCGATATTTCTGATTTCAAACTTCGCGATGCCATCGGGAACTTCCACGGTAACGGTATCACCAACCTTTGCGCCGATGAGTGCCTTGCCAATGGGAGACTGGTCTGAAATCTTGTTGTTAAGCGGATCTACTTCTCGAGAACTTACAAGTGTATATTCGATCTCTTCCTCAAACTCAAGGTCGTAAATCAAAACAGAAACACCAACGCTTACAACGTCTGTCTGGATTTCATGGTCGCCGATAACGCGAGCAGTTGCGATGGTTTCTTCAAGATCTGCGATCTGCGCTTCGATCTTCGCCTGTTCGTTTTTCGCTTCATCATATTCACTGTTTTCCGAAAGGTCGCCGAAGGAACGTGCAATACCTACGTTTTCAGCGGCTTCTTTTCGTTTGACATTTTTTAAGTAATCAAGCTCTTCCTGAAGTTTCTTAAAGCTCGATTCTGTTACAACGATCTGTTTTGCCATGGTTCTATCTCCTTTTTATATATACATTTAATGACTTTGTTTTACATTTATATGAAGGACATCGATTGCTTTTCCAAGTTGGTTATCTTCCTCATGCGGAATCAGCAAAATATTGGTGTTTACCCATTCTCTTGCAATCTCAATTGAATGGTCAGGCATGATGCCAATACCATTGTAATTTTCAGAAAACGGCGGATCATAGAGGAATGTCGTGATATAGATCACACTACCGTCAGAAAGGAAGAAGCCTTCCTGACCGCATCCCTTACCAAAAGTTTTGACACCGACGATTTCCGCTTTGTTATAATCCTTCAATGCAGATGTGAACATCTCCGCCGCAGAGGCTGTATTGCCATTGACAAGAACGACCATCGGCAGATCAATAGACTGTGCATCAGAACTTATCGTTTCGTTGTTATTCACGCCCTTGATATGCATGATAGGTCCTTCGGGAAGCAAATAATCCAATATTGCGATCACAGAATCCACATAACCGCCGGGATTATCACGAAGGTCAAAAACAAAACCCTTTGCTCCCATTTCCGTCAGTTTTTCCACCGCGGAAATAAATTGCGTCGGCGTTGTACCCTCAAATTCCGTAATTTGAATATAGCCATAAAGGTTATCCTCTACCGTAACGGTTTCTGCGAATACAGTTTGCGGATCATATTTACCTCTGGTTACGTTGATCTCCCACTGCTCACTTCCGCGAAGCACGTCAAAAGAAACAACCGTTCCGACTTCACCCATCACAAGATCAACGGCATTTTCAAAGCCGAGCGCACGAACGTTTTTGTCGTCGATGGCGGTAATGATATCACCTTTCATAAGTCCATCTCGTTCCGCAGGGCTATTCGGCATTACATGAGCGACCAATATATTGCCATCGGTATTCAAAACGACATAAACACCGATACCTGTCGCGTTACCCTTAGAAACGTTAAGCGCTTCCTCCCACTTTTCCGTCGTATAATAGGAGGAAAAGCGATCCCCGGCAGCGAGCCCGTACATACCGGCAAGTGTATCTGCCGTTTGGTCGAAGTCGACATCGTACAAATAATATTTGTCATAAGCTTCCGCTACCTCAAGAAGCTTTTCGTATTCTCCGGCCCGTGCATACGCTTCGTTGATCTTGCGTTCCGCTTGCAGAGAAAGCGTAACGAACGTTCCCATAAAAACAAAAAGACAAGCAAGAAGCGTACAAAGAATACTGACACTCAAAGAAACACGAAATTCGCGCGGTCTGCTTTTCTTGAAAGGCTTTACCGCCGCCACAGGCTCCTGAGAAGCAGAAACGTCTTCGCGTTCAAAATTCTGATCGATATTATCCATATAAACCTTTCTTTCCGCATCAATATGCGATTATCAAAATTTCAATTTACACATAGAGAGCGACTCCGAAAATACGGAGGCGCTCATGTCTTTCAATATCGATTGTTTTTGGAAGCGAGATAGCTGCGGACCATCAATGCCACCTTAAAGGTGATGGCGTTGTCAAATTCGCGGAGATCAAGGTCTGTAAGCTTTTTGATCTTATCCAAGCGATATACCAAGGTATTTCTATGCACAAACATCTTTCTGGATGTTTCGGAAACGTTCAAATTATTTTCAAAGAAGCACTGGATCGTGGAAAGTGTTTCCCTGTCAAGAGCTTCGATAGAGCCCTTCTTGAAAACTTCATTCAAGAACATTTCGCAAAGAGTCGTCGGAAGCTGATAAATCAGACGACCGATACCAAGATTTTCATAGCTAACGACGTTTTTATCGGTATCAAATACTCTGCCGACTTCAAGCGCTGCCTGTGCTTCTCTGTACGATTTTGCAATATCTTTGATATTATCAACGATACTGCCGATACCGATGGAAACCTTTGTGTAAAATTCCGTTGCCAGCGTATCCGCAATGGTAACGGCTATGCTTTCGATCTCAGAGATATCGGTGCCCTGCTTGATCTCACGCACAAGAACAATATCTCTCTCTCCCGTACTGATCACGTAATCCTGATTGGTGTTCGGGAACATATTCTGGATGATATCATAGGGAGAATTTTCGGAAGCCGAATTAAACTTCAAAAGAAGCACCACACGCCAAACATCGGGCGCAAAATGAAGCTCCTTGCTCTTGACGTAAATATCACCCGGCAAAATATTGTCAAGAATAATATTTTTGATAAAGGATACTTTATCGTATTTATCGTCATAAAAGCTCTTGATATTATTAAGAGAAACAGCAAGCACCATGGACATCTTGTCTGCCATGCTGTCCTCACCCTCCACAAAAACAGTGTATTCGGGACGAACACTGCCCGTCATGGAACGATATGTATAACCGGAGAAAACGACTGCATCCGCAGAATACGCAAGCGCTTCGCGCACCGCCTGTCTGGTTTCACCGATCTTCATAAGGTCGCTGCACGCAACGATGACGCCATTCTCATCGATCACGCCGATCGCGCGGCCGATTGCGTCCTTCATCTGGTGAATAAGACCTTGGAATAATCTGTTTGACATATTTTCTTTCCCCTTTTTTGTTAAAATATGATAGGAATCCACTACAAGCTAAATACTATTCATATTTTAACCTATTTTTTGTAGAATTTCAATAGGTTTTTCGTAATTTTATCTAAAATTATATCAAACGAATCGTGCAAACTATACCAATCATTACGTAAA
>JBGVLA010000163.1:0-15767 GCA_045124015.1 Eubacteriales bacterium
ACGGAGAACCACATGAACAAAAAAATCCCCGTTATCGCCGTACAAGGTCCGACCGCAAGCGGCAAAAGTGCGACAGCACTTGCCATTTGCGAAAAATACGGCGGTGAGATCATCTCGTGCGATTCCATGCAGATCTATCGCAAAATGGATATCGGCACGGCAAAACCGACGAAAGAGGAGATGGCGCGTGTACCGCATCACCTGATCGATATCTGTGAACCCGACGAGGACTTCTCGGCGGCGGTATTCGCGGAGAAGGCGCAAAGTGCCATCCGGGACGTATTTTTGCGCGGGAAAGTGCCTGTTCTTTGCGGAGGAACGGGGCTTTATCTTGACTCCGTGCTCCGCGGCGTGGACTTTGGCGAGCTTGAACCCGACCCAGCATACCGCGCAGAGCTTGCAAAATTCGCAGAAGAAAACGGAAACGAAGCACTTCATGCAAAACTCATGGCGATCGACCCCGAAGCCGCAAGCGCCATTCATTTCAATAACGTCAAGCGCGTGATCCGCGCTTTGGAGATCTGCAAGACCTCGGGCATGACGAAAACAGAATGGGACAAAAAAGCCATTGCACACGAATCTCCCTATGAGGCGATCATTCTTGCGCTCGATTACCGCGACCGCGAAATGCTTTATTCTCGCATCGATAAGCGCGTGGATATCATGATGGAGGAAGGCCTTCTTGACGAGGTCAAGGCACTCCTTGACAGCGGCTATCTCACGCCCGAAAGCACGGCAGGCGGTGCCATCGGCTATAAGGAGCTTATCGGCTATTTCAAGGGAGATCTTCCGCTCGAGGATGCCGTAGCCGCCATCAAGACCGCGACCAGACACTACGCCAAGCGTCAGCTTACTTGGCTTCGCAGGAATCAAAATATCCATTGGCTCTATCCCGATGATTACGAAAACAAAGAAATGCTTTCAAAAGCGGCGTTTGAAGTAATTCAAAACGCAAATATTTTTTCTTAAAAAAACAGACCATCAACACAAGCGCAGAAAGGACACCGTATGGAAAACGGCATACCAAAAATTTATAAGCGGATACTCGCCGTCTTTCTTTGTCTTCTCGCGGCGGTGTATCTCGGATATCATATTTTCAAAAATCTACGCTCAGATGCAACACTTTTTACCGTTCGCCCCTATACGGCAAAGGACAGCGCGACCTTTACGGGCTATATGTTTCGTGAAGAAACGGTGCTTTCCTCGCGCACATCAGGACTTTGCCACTATCAATATTACGATGGCGAAAAGGTCGGCGTAGACAAGACCGTGGCGCTCGTCTACCGCTTTGGCGGTGCCAACATAGAGGAAGCGATCCATGATTACAAAAAGCAGATCGAGATCCTGCGCCGAAGCGAATCGCTCGGCAGACTTACCATCGAAGAGGTGGAAAAACGCATCGACAGTCTGACCTTTGCCATCGCAGAAAAAAACACCGCCGGCGATATGACAGCCGCAAGCGCCCTTTCGGATGAGCTTCTCGTTCTCATGGCAAAAAAAGATCTGCTGACAAGCGGCAAGACCAATTATGAAACCGAGATCGTATTGCTTGAAAATGAGCTCGCTCGCATCGTTTCTTCGCTCGGCACACCAAGCGAAGCCATCACTACGCCATACTCCGGCTATTTTTACGCCGAAACGGATGGATACGAAAGTATTTTTTCATCCGATATCGCGGAAGACCTTACGCTGAGCCTCTTTGAGCAGCTTACTTTGGAAGCGCCGCGCCAAGCCACAGGCGCCGTCGGTACGCTTCTGACCAGCTCCGAATGGTATTACGCAACGAAAACGACCGCTTCTCTTGCAGATGGATTCATCGTGGGGGCAATGTACGATTGCCTTTTCGTCGACAACGGTTATCAGGAACGAATCCCCATGAAGCTCGTTTCCAAGCAAACCGAGGATGGAAACGCCCTGCTCGTCTTCTTCTCTTCCTCGCTTCCGCGCGATTTTGACATCACAAGATGTCAGCGCATGGAGGCTGTCAAGGAAGAATATACGGGCTTGCGCATCCCAACAGACATCGTGCGCGTAAAGGATGGTATCACCTACGTTTACGTCCTGAAGGAAGGAACCGCCCGCGAGCGTGAGATCGAGATCCTTTGGGAGCAAAACGGTTACTTTATCGTTTCCGAAAGCTTTGAGGGCCTTTCCGACCGAGGGAACTTGAAGCTCAACGATATCCTCATCCTTGACGAGGAAGACCTTTACGACGGCAAGTTTATCCATTGATATACGAAAGGAACGAACATTCAGTTATGATACAAGAAGCAAAAGCCTTGGAGATCCGAGAAAACGTGTCCCGTATTCGGGAAAACATGAAGGACTATCCGAACGTAAGCATCATGGCGGTCATCAAGACCCGAACACCAGAGGAGATCAATTTTGCGATTCGTGAATGCGGCGTAACGCTTCTCGGCGAAAACCGCGTACAGGAGCTTCTCGCGCATTACGACGACCTTGACCACAGCGCAGCACTGCATTTCATCGGCTCTCTGCAAAAAAACAAGGTCAAATATATCATCGATAAGGTCGATATGATCGAATCGCTCGACAGCATATCTCTCGCCGCAGAGATCGATAAGCAAGCAAAAAAGATCGGCATCCGTATGCCCGTCCTGATCGAGATCAACATCGGACGGGAAGCCTCCAAGGGCGGGATCTTCCCCGAAGCGCTCCCCGTATTTTGCGATGAGATCCGTCAATACGAAAGCATCCTCCCAATGGGGCTGATGACGATCGCACCCATTTGCGAAAATAAAGAGGATTACAATGGATATTTCTCCGAAATGAGACGTCTTTTGGAAACCGTTTTTTCGGAAAAATTCCCAAATACGGAAAAGCCCATCCTCTCCATGGGTATGTCCGGCAGTTTCCACGAAGCACTTCAAAACGGGACCGACATCATCCGCATCGGCGAAGGCATATTCGGAAAACGCGGAGAGCCCTACAAAAAAGCGGAATAACGACACAAAAGATACAAAATTGTCGAAAATTTTATGATTTTTTTCAGAAAAAAGATTGCAATTCGCAAATGTTGTATGCTATAATGGAGTATAAGGAAATTTATGTGCATTTCCGAAAAATTAAGTTTTGAAAAAAATCTATCATAGAAAGATATTTTTGGAGGTACAAAATGGGATTGTTTGACAAACTCAAATCGATGGTCGGCACCGAACCCGATTACGATGACAAAGAATATTACCCGGATCCTCTTGAAGGCGAAGAGATCCCCCCCACACGCCAGAGCGCACAGACTCAGGGCATGGATATTTCCGGCACAGACAGCGCCGCTACCATTGAGCTCAAGGTCGTAAGACCCGAAAACTATGCAAGCGTTACCGAGATCGCAGATCACCTTCTCGCGCATCGCACCGTTGTTTTGAATCTTGAAGCAACCAACAAAGAAGTTGCTAAGAGACTCATCGACTTTCTTGCAGGCGTTGCATACTCCATCGACGGTCAGCTCAAGAACGTTGCAAACAACACTTACATCATCACACCCTGCAACGTTGACGTTGCAGAATCCAAAGTAAAAGCTGCAGAAATGACCCGCACAGCAGCGGCTCAGCCTACCGCTCCCGCAGTCAATTTGACAAGCGATACCTTGTTCTGATATTCAAAAGAGTTTACTGCAAACACATATGATCTTGACGGGACAAGCTTTTGTCCCGTCAAGGCTTTTCTGCTAAAATTTACGCAAAACGGAGATTCTCATGGCACAGATCACACCAAGCGAACTTTCCGAAAGAGAGTTCACAAGAGCCATCCGCGGCTATAACACCGCAGAGGTGGATGAATACATCAACCGCATCGTGGAAAACTACTCGAAGCTCTACCGCGAAAATATCGAGCTCCAGCAACAGCTTTCTGAAGCCCATGAACGCCTCGGCAATACATCTTCCGAAGAGCTTCTCGTTCGAAAGACGCTCGAAACCGCAAAAAAAGCGAGCGATGCCGTTATCGAAGAAGCATACGGACGCGCAGACGAGATACTTTCCGCCGTCAAAGCAAGCTGCGATGCTGTTTTAAGAAATTTCCGCGATAAGATCGAAGCGCAAAAGGCGGCGCTCATCGAGATCGAAAAAAACGTCAACACGTTCAAAAACGAACTTTTTGAAAAATATCGTCTGCATATCGAGCTGATCGAGCAGATCTCTCCCGTTTACGAATACGAGGAGGAGCTCTCTCCCGAGCAATACGTTTCTCACGTCGTTTCCGATCTGAAAAAAGAGGTCGCTGCACAGTATGGCATCTCTCTCGAAACGCTTACCTCCCCCGAAAAGAAAACCGAAAAAGATAACAGTCTCGACGGCGATTCCCCGACCGTAGAGCTCACCACCGGCAAGGATGCGTTTCTTTCCGTTTCCGAAGCGGCAAGAGGAATGATGTCCACGGAACGTCCGAAACGAAAAAAGGACACCATCCCCTCCGTTATGGATCTTTTGGATGAATCCGATGATGCGGATATGAAAACGGCAGGCGTGGGCAATTTTGAAAAAACCACGCAGTTCAAGACAATGCCCCAGGCTGATGCCATCACGGCAGAAAGACCGTCCTTCAAATAAAGGAGCTTCCTATGATTTTATGGATCATGATCATCATTGCATCCGTTCTCATTGACCAGATCTCAAAGCTCATCGTCGTGCAGACGCTTCCGCTTTACGATTCGGTCGTATTGATCGACGGATTCTTTTCCTTCACACATATTCAAAACCGCGGCGCGGCATGGGGTATGTTCAGCGAGCACCGTTGGGTGTTTCTCGTTGCGACCACCATCGCCATCATCGTTTTGCCGATCATCCTCTATCGCTTCCGAAAGCTTCACGTGCTGTTCGGCACGTCCATGTCGCTCATCATCGGCGGCGCCATCGGCAATATGATCGACCGTATTTTCCTTGGATACGTTGTAGACTTTCTCGAATTCACATTTATCGACTTCCCCGTTTTTAACATCGCAGACGTTTGCATCGTCGTCGGCACAGCGCTCATGGTCGTTTACATTTTGTTTTTCGATAAAACGCTTTTTGTCGATCAGAAAAAAACTACCGAAACCAAAGAAGAAAAGGACACCACAAACGATGTCGGAACTCACAACGAAACACTTTGAAATCACAGAAGAAAACGTCGGCTCCCGTATCGACGTTTTCCTCTCGGAGTCCGAAGAAGAAATCACCCGTTCGCACGCGCAAAAGCTGCTTGCGGACGGGTTTGTTCTTGTCAACGGAAAATCCGCAAATAAAAACTATAAACTGCGTCTCGGAGATACGCTTACGCTGACCATGCCCGAGCCTGAGCCCTGCGAAGCAAAGCCCGAAAACATCCCCATCGATATCGTCTATGAGGATGAGGATATCATCGTCGTCAACAAGCCCAAGGGCATGGTCGTGCATCCCGCGGCAGGCAATTATACGGGAACGCTCGTTTCTGCACTCCTTTATCACTGCGGAGAAAGACTTTCGGGCATCGGCGGCGTTCTTCGTCCGGGCATCGTGCATCGCATCGATAAGGACACGAGCGGTCTGCTCGTCGTTGCCAAAAACGATGCGGCTCACCTTTCCCTTTCCGAGCAGATCAAAGAGCATAAGGTCTCCCGTATCTATCACGCGATCGCGCTCGGCAAAATTGACGAGGATATCACCATCGATCTGCCGATCGGACGCCATCCCATTGACCGCAAAAAAATGGCTGTTACCGAAAAAAATTCCAAAAATGCCATTACACACGTCAAGGTCTTGGAGCGTTTCCCTGCCACGACCTACGTGCGCTGTGAGCTGGAAACCGGCAGAACCCATCAGATCCGCGTACATCTTTCTCACAAGAACCATCCGCTTCTCGGCGACCTCGTATACGGTGCGGAAAAGCATCCGCAAAACGTAAGATTCGCCAAATATACCGAAGGACAATGTCTGCACGCAAAGGAGCTGATCCTTACGCATCCGCGGACAGGAGAGACGATGCGCTTCACCTCGGAGCTTCCCTCGTATTTCACCGAAATTCTCGATATTCTGCGTAAGACTATGTAAAGGAGTTCTCTTATGAAAAAATTCGAAAATATTTTGATCGCCTCCGATATCGACGGCACACTTCTCTTTCAAAACGAGATCCACCCGAGAAATTTTGAAAAACTGCGTTATTTCTGCGAAAACGGCGGTCATTTTGCGCTTGCTACGGGCAGAAATCACATGGATATCTTCGCCATCATGAAAAACATCGGGGAATACGTCAATATGCCCTGCATCCTTTGCAATGGCAGTTATCTTTACGACGTGGAAAAGGACGAAATTTTGAATCCGCAATATGTGAACGGCGAAAAGCTGATGGAATTTGTTTTGCGCATCCGCCGCGACTTCATGGAAAAAGCGGGCTTTCGCGCAAGCTTTGCAGATGGCTTTCTCGTTGCAGATGACGACACCTATATTCTCGACCGTCTCCGCGATTTCCGTCTTGCCCATCTCGCCATCAAGCGTCCGCTTTCTGATTTCGGTAAGGAAAAAATATTCAAAGCCGTTTGCATCTCCGAACCCGAAACGCTTGCAAAGATCCGCCAGATCGCAGAAGATGAATTTTCCGAATATTTTACGTTCACCACGTCCGACGCGCATATTTTCGAGATCCAACCCCTTGGCGTTTCCAAGGATTTTCAATTTTCTTATCTGAAAAACCGCTACCACGGTGCAGATATCTGGTGCATCGGCGATTATGACAATGACCTGGAGATGCTCAAAGGTGCGGACGTTGCCGTTTGCCCTGACAATGCAAACGCAGCCGTCAAAGCCGTCGCCAAATACAAGGTCTGCCACTGTAAGGATGGCGCAGTTGCCGAAATGATCGATCTGATCGAAAAAACGATCGCTTAAAGCTACACGCTTTTTCCCGTAAAAATCTTGACACAGAATCGCGGCTATGCTACAATATCCCTGCAAAAACAGCGTTTCGGTCGAAATGATCGACCATTCAAAAAGGAGAATACCATGAGAACCATCAAAGCAAATCTGAATCAAACAAAAGGTAAGCTCGACCGCTTTTTCAGCGCGTGTATCGGCGCGGGGCGTGCAGGAGAGGTCATGCGCTACCTTCCGATGCAACAGCTGAAAAAAATGCAATCGGAATGTCCGTTCTGCTATATCCGCTTTCACGGACTTTTCCACGAAGAAATGAACATCGTTCACAGAAATGAGGACGGAACGCTTTCGTTCTGCTTCCAATACGTTGACTTGCTTTTCGATTCCCTGCTGGAAGCAGGAATCCGCCCCATCGTGGAGCTCGGTCTGATGCCCGATATTATGGCAAAGGATAAAGCCTACGTTTTCTGGTGGAAGATGAACAAATCCATGCCGAGCGATATGCGCGAATGGGAAATGCTGATCGAGGAAACCGTTCGCCATCTCACCTATCGCTACGGCGAGGACGAGGTAAAAACATGGTATTTCGAGGTTTGGAACGAACCAAATCACAATGGATTTTTCACGGAATATCAGAATATCGACGCCTATTTTGCGCTTTACGATACGGCGGCAAAGGCGGTCAAGCGTGTCAACGCCGCATACAGAGTCGGCGGTCCTGCCACCGCAGGCATGAAATGGATCGAAGAGCTTATCACGCATTGCAAGGAAAACGATATCCCGCTCGATTTCATTACGAGCCACAGCTACGGCATCAAGGGCGATTTCGACCCCGAAGGTAACGCCATCGTCTATTTACCGAGCATCGATAAGGTTTCAAACGAGATCCGTCATCACGGCAAGATCTGCCACGACCACGGACTTCCCCTCATCATCACCGAGTGGTCAAGCTCCTTTTCTCCGACAGACTTCATTCACGAAAGCTATTATAATGCACCTTATCTGCTGCGCGCCGTCAAGAGAAGCGAGGGCTATGCGGATATGTTCTCCTACTGGACGTATACGGATATTTTCGAGGAAAACGGTCCTCCCACAAAGCCCTTTCACGGCGGTTTCGGACTTTTCAACGTGCAATCCATTCCAAAGCCGACCTATTATGCGTACTGCTTTTTAAGCCGTCTCGGGGATACCGAGCTTCTCTGCGAGGACGAAAACGCTTACGTTTGCAAATCGGACAAGGACGTCCAGGTGCTTTTCTGGAACATCAAGGGTACGCCCGAAAAGACCGACAACCGCAAGCATTTCTCTCAAGATCTCGTTTCTCCTATCCTTCCCGATGCCAAAATTTCGCTCGACGGCTTTGAGCCGAACAAGGAATATACCATCACGCGCGAAACGATCGGTTACAAAATGGGCGATGCGTATACAGCTTATCTCGAAATGAATCTCTCCGAGCTTCCCACAAGAGAAGAAACGGCGTATCTCATCGAAAAGGCAAAGCCCGAAAAGATGAGCTTCACCGCAAAAGCTGACGAAAACGGCACGCTTGCCTTTGCCGTTTCGCAGACGGAAAATGAGGCGGATCTCATCGTGATTTCCAAATAATATAAAAAATGCTCCCGAAATTCGGGAGCATTTTTCATATCATTTTGCTTTTCTCTTTTTCTTCGGTTCGATGACAACATCGCCAACGCCTGCCTTAAAGCCGCGACCGATGGTTTCTGTTGCTTCGGAAAGGATCATAAATGCGTTTTCGTCCATATGACGAACGAGGGTCTTGAGCGGGAAAATTTCATTTTTCTTGACAACGCAGAAGATGATCTTTTTGTCTTCCTTGGTATACCAGCCCTGACCGTCGATGATGGTTACACCACGCTTGAGGTCCTTCATCATGGCATCGGCAAGCTCTTCGTATTTATCGGAGAAGATATACGCCACGCGGGTCTTATCAAAACCGCCGTTGATGGTAGAAAGGGCATTCGTCTGCATGAACGTGCAGATGATGGAGAAGAAGATACTCATCACGATGGTGGAGATGGTATCGTTTGTGATAAGGGATGCAACAAGGACAACGCACGCTTCAACACCAAAAATGACGTTCGGCGTAGAGGCATTCGGAAGGAAGATCTTTACAAGGAACGCGATAAGGTCAGAACCGCCTGTGGAATAGCCGCGCGCAAACATGAACGCGACCGCCGCACCGAGAACAAGACCGCCGAGAATCGCGCAAAGAAGTCTGTTTTCCGCGCCGTTCGGAAAAGCACCGGAGAAGATACCAAACTTTTCATCCAAAATTGCCGTGCCATCGACGAAAAGAGAGCTGACCAAAATACCTATGATACCCTTCACCGCTGATTTCGCACCATAGAAGATCATGAAAAGCACAACGAGCGGGACATTGATGAGGATGATCATCGTACCTGTCGGGATATTGAACAAGATGTTGAGTGCTGTTGCGATACCGCCCGCACCGCCGATGAAGATCGCGCCCGGAACAAAGAACATATTATAAGCAATTGCAAAAAGCAAGCCGCTTATACATAGATAAACAATGTCGGTCAAGATCTCCTTAATTTTGGGATTTAGCGTTGTTTGTTTCATAAAAAGCCCTTTCTTATATAATATTTTTTATTTCTTTTTTATGTTCGTTTTCATGGGAATAGAAGCAATAAACCGCGAATATATTGGAGTTATAAACGGCAAAACGGATTTTTGCCGAAATTCCCGCCCTTCGGCAGAATGGATATTGGAAATGAAAAGAGTCAAACAATTTGTAACCAATGCGCTGATCCTCGGCTCGGTAACCATCTTCATGCGGAGCATCTCCGTCGTTTTCAACGCCTACGTTTCGGGCAAGATCGGCGCGGAAGGCATGGGACTGTATTCTCTTGTTACAAGTATATATGCGTTCGCCGTTACGCTCGCAACCTCCGGCATCAGCCTTGCCGTCATGCGTCTTGTTTCCGAGGAGCTCGGACGCGGCGACCACAAAGGCGTTATCACCGCCATGCGAAAATGCGTATGCTACGCACTCGTCTTTGGCATCGCATCGTTTTCCTTGCTCTTTTTCGGGGCAGATTTTATCTCACATCAGATCCTGCAGGACGAAAGAACCTACCGAAGTCTACGCGTTCTTGCCATCGCGCTTCCCTTTATTGCCCTTTCCAACGTATTCAGCGGCTATTTCGGGGCAGTACGGCGCGTTGCCAAAAGCGCCTCGGCAAACCTCATCGAGCAATTCGTCAAGATCGCGCTCACGGTCATGCTGCTTTCCGCACTCGTATCAAAGGGCATCGAATACGCAACGCTTGCACTTGTCATTGGCTCTGCGGCATCCGAAGCACTTTCGTTTCTCTATCTGATCATTTTCTATATTTTTGATAAAAAACGGCATTTGCGAGAAAAAACGCCGAAAAACGACCCCCATATGACCTCGCGTATGCTTGGCATCTCCTTGCCCATCGCGCTTTCCTCTTATCTGCGTTCAGGACTCGTTACCATTGAGCATATTCTGATACCCGTCGGGCTTCGCAAGCACGGCGTAGATTACAGCACGGCACTCGCCTCCTACGGAACGATTCATGGAATGGTCTTTCCGCTCATTCTCTTTCCGTCCGCAGTTTGCTCCACGTTTGCAGGGCTCATCGTTCCCGAGCTTTCGGAGCTTGCCGACAAATACAAGACCGTATACAAAAATAAGCATATTTGTTATATCGTGCGCCGCGCACTGACGTTTGCACTTTTTTTCGGCATCGGAACTGCCGGCATACTTGCGTGCTTTGCAAGACCGCTCGGGCTCGCGGTCTACGACAGCGAGGAGGCAGCCGGATTCATCCGTATTTTTGCGCCGCTCATTCCCGTCATGTATCTCGATACCACGGTGGACGGTATGCTCAAGGGACTCGGACAGCAGCTTCATTCCATGTTCTATAACATCATCGACGCTTCCATGAGCGTCATTCTCGTTTGGACCTTGATTCCCAAAATCGGCGTTTACGGCTATGTGGTCTGCATCTTCATCACAGAGCTTGTCAACCTTGCATTCAGTCTTTCCAGACTCATGACCGTAACAGGCGTGGATATCCCAATCCCCAAAGCCATTCTCTGTCCGATCCTCTGTATTGCGGGTGCGGCATCGCTGACATCGATCCTTTTGCACACCACAAGACAGACATTGACACTTCCCATCCTCATCCTTGCGATCCTTATTTGCATCGTTTTGTATGCGATTCTTTTAAGAATAACATCCGCCGTCAACAAGGAAGACAGCGCATGGCTGAAAAGCATCATAAGATCATCTGTATGATTGTATCTTTTATTATTATATAGCAAAAAAGAGGTAAAGTCAACACCTCATTTTGGCAAAAATCATCAAAAATGTTATTTCAATTTGAAAGAAAATATCACTTGAAATTCCGATCCTTTTATGATATACTAGATATAATACTCACAAGTTGCGAAAGAAAGGAATTGATAGCAAAATGAAGGTTTTAGAATCCGCCGAAAATTATCTCGAAACCATTTTGATTTTGCAAAAGCGAAACGGGAACGTCCGTTCTATTGATATTGTAAACGAACTTGATTATACAAAGCCCAGCGTCAGCATTGCCATGAAGCATCTTCGTGAAAACGGTTTTATCGAAATGGACCGCGCAGGATATATCACGCTTCTCGATAGCGGTCTTGAGATCGCAGAAAAAATGTATGAACGTCATACGCTTCTTTCCAAATGGCTCGTTTCGCTCGGCGTTCCTTCCGAAATTGCCGCGGAGGATGCCTGCCGTATCGAACACGTTCTCAGCACGGAAACCTTTGATGCGATCAAAAAACACGCAGAAAAATTTGAAGACTAATATAAAAAGCAACCTCAAAGGTTGCTTTTTCTTATATCTCACAAAAGATCCATTAAATAGTCCACCGCCTCATCCTTGGTCGCCCAGCTTGTCGTAACGCGGATAACATGATTGTTTTCTGCGTCGATAACACCCCAATCATCCACAACGACGTTTTCCAAAAGCGAAGCAAGCTTTTTTTCGCTGATGATAAAAAATTGCTGATTGGTCGGGGAATCGATATAGACACGATAGCCCTTTTCCTCAAAGGCGCGGCGGATACGCATTGCCTGCGCGACGGCTTTTTTGGAAATTTCCATATACAGATCATCGGTGAAAAACGCATCAAACTGTACGCCGAGAAGTCTGCCCTTGGCAAGCAAAGCGCCATGCTGTTTGATCTCCGTAAAGAAATACGCACCGTCTTCTTTTCTCGTGAAAACGACAGCCTCACCAAACAATGCGCCTATCTTCGTACCGCCGATATAAAAGGCGTCGCAATATTTCGCAATCTTCGGAAGCGTTACGTCCGTTCCCTCGGCGGCAAGACCGAAGCCGAGACGCGCACCGTCAAGGAAAAGCTTCATGCCGTATTCATCGCAGATGGCGCGAAGCTCCGCAAGCTCAGCCTCCGTATATAGCGTGCCGTATTCGGACGGATGCGAAATATACATCGCACCCGGGCGCACCATATGCGTCCATGCAACGTCATGATAAAAGCCTTTCATATACGCTCTTGCTTTTTCGGGAGAAAGCTTGCCGTTTTCGGCGGGAACGGTGATGACCTTATGCCCCGTCAGCTCGACCGCACCTGCTTCATGCACGTTGATATGCCCTGTATCCGCCGACAAAACACCCTCGTAATTTTTCAAAAGCGAATCCAAGACCGTAACGTTTGTCTGCGTACCGCCGACCAAAAAATATACCTTGGCATCGGGACACGCGCAAGCCGCTTTGATCTTTTCTTTCGCAGAAGCGGTATAAACATCCTCGCCATAACCGGGGGTTTGTTCTTCGTTTGTGGCAATCAAGCGCTCCAAGATTTTGGGATGCGCACCCTCAAGATAATCACAATTAAATCGAAACATTTTTGTTTTTCCATCCATTCATTTGATTTTTTTCATTATAGCATAGGAAAACAACCGTGTCAATGATTGACAAAAAAACAAAAACATATTATAATGAACCGAAGTATGCTTTTGTTTGATCATCTGCATATCATACCAATATCGCTACCATTCTTATTTGATAAAAGGATGCTTATTATATGAATACACTTCCCCTTCCGTATCAAAGAATATACGCAAAGATCAATTTGGATGCCATTGAGCATAATATCGCCATCGTTCGCAATAAGATCCCCAAGGACACCAAGCTTTTGCTCGTCGTCAAAGCAGATGCTTACGGTCATGGCGCGGTCGTTTTGGCACATGAATTTGAATATTTGACCGATTATTTCGCCGTCGCAGAAATGAATGAAGCCATTGAGCTTCGCAAAAGCGGAATCGAAAAGCCGATCCTTATTCTCGGCTATACCTCTCCGCACCTTTATGAAACCGCACTTGCAAATGACATCACCCTCACGATGTTCATGCCCGAACGCATCAAGCTTCTTTCCGAAACGGCAATGCGCATGAAAAAGCTTGCCAAGATCCATCTTGCTATCGATACGGGCATGGCGCGCATCGGCTGGAGCGTTACCGAGCAAAGCGCAGATGAAGCCGCATCTGCCGCGAAAATGCCCGGCATCTACGTGGAAGGTATGTTCAGCCATTTTGCTATGGCAGACAGCGCCGACAAAGCGCCCTCCATCGACCAACAGGCGGCGTATGATAAATTCGTTTATATGCTGGAAAGACGCGGTGTGGAGATCCCCATCAAGCATCTCAACAACAGCGCGGGTATTCTCGGGTTTGATAAATATTACGATATGGTGCGCGAAGGTATCATTCTTTACGGGCTGTATCCCTCCGATGACGTTTTACACGAGCTTGGGGAAAAGTTTGTGCTGAAGCCTGCACTGGAGCTTATCACGCATATTTCCAACATCAAGACCGTAGAAAAAAACCAAGGCATCAGCTATGGGCATACGTTCCGCGCCGACCGCACGATGCGCGTCGCCACGATCCCCGTCGGTTATGCGGACGGTTATCCGCGCGAGCTTTCCAACAAGGCAGAGGTCCTCATTCACGGCAAGCGCTGCCGTATTCTCGGGCGCGTTTGTATGGATCAGATGATGGTCGATATCAGCGGTGTTCCCGAAGCCGAAATAGAAGACAAGGTTACCCTTGTCGGACGCGACGGCAATGATTTCATCTCCGTCGAGGAGCTTGCCGCCGCCGCATATTCCTTTAATTATGAATTTGTTTGCGGCATTTCGCGCCGTGTTCCTCGTATCTATTTCCGCGATAATGAACCGCTCAAGGTGGTCAATTATTTGGATTATAAGATTGAATTCTAATATGACGAAAAGCTCCGCACGAAGCGGAGCTTTTCTGTTTAGAGTGGAGCTTATTCCTGTGTTTTTGCGACCCATTCTGCCCAGCGTGGGTCTGCTTTGATTTCCTTTTCGACCTGTCGATGGCTCGGATTGCACCAAAAAGGCCAATCCTCGGGAAGCGTTTTGGCAATTTCCTTGGGTGCGTCCGTCAGCTGATATTTCACAAAGGAAACGAGCGGTGCGGTATACGTATGCTCCTTTCCGTCATGCAGGGCTTCGAGAGCTCTTGCGTGCTTCAGAGCTTCGTCAAGAGAATGGAACGCATCGTTATGATATCCCCGTTCCCATTCAAGTCTGGAAAGGTACAAATACATTTTGATCAGAATATCGTGATATTCACCCATATTGCCGTCATCACAAATGAGATAAAATATCGATATCGCACCCTTGACCTTTTCGATGGGCATATCGCTTTCGTAATGATGTTTATTGACGATCAGCGCGTAAATGAGCTGTTCGGCAAATTCTCTTGCGGATTTCAAAAGAAAATCGCCGATATATTTTGCGCCCATCTTGCCGTCCGTGCCGTCCGCCAACAAAAATTCCTTGCATTTGTTCAGCTCGGGCATTTTTTCGGCATAAGCGATCGCCTTTTCATATTCGCCAAAGGTTCGGTAAAGCGGAACCAAGATCGCAACGGCTCTTGTAAAAATGCGCTTATCCTTGGCATTTTCGACCAGATTTTCACAAAGCTTCGCACATTCCAGCCAATATTCATTGGTTTTGTGTTTATCATAGCAATATTGGATATAGCCCTCGTCATCATAGGCAAGCCAGCCGCGATGACGCCTCCAGCCCGCCTCCCAAAGCGTTTCCGCAAGCGTGATGAGAAGACGTTCATTTGCGGGAAATTCCGCGATCCCTTCGCGCAAAATGGAAAGACATTCCTCGACCCACTCGTCATCTCCGCGAGTCTTGATCTCAAAGGCTTCGATTTTTCGAATAATCGCATCGATTTTGATCTCGCGGTCGTTGTGATAGCCGAAAAGCGCGTCGATCGTAACGCCGAAATAATTGGCGATAGACGGCATAATTTCCATATCGGGATAGCTTCCGCCCGACTCCCATCGGGAAACGGCTTGCGGTGTAACGCCGAGCGCCTCTGCAAGCGTTTCCTGTGTGCGCCCATCTCTGCGGCGGAGTTCTCGTATTTTCGTACCTAAATTCAGTTGCATAGCAGATTCTCCTTTATATGTCGTTCACCGGTGTACTTTCATTATAGCATATATCGGAGAAAAAACAATGATCAAATAGTTGTTTTGATTTCAACTGTTGATTGAGATTTTTGCAAAGATTCCGCCCCTCCGCGTGGTCATCCTGAGCGAAACACCGCCGGATTCCGCCTTGGGCGATTTTGCTTACGCAAAATTTCGACTTCGGGCTTCTCACCCTACGCTCAGAATGACGTGGCGGTGTGCAGTCGAATGGATCTCGCGGACATAGCCATCCATTCTTTTGGCGTTATCGAACAAGTCCAATCAATAATTGATGGCGCAAAGCTCGAAATAGCTTCTCGGATATTCGCAAACGGGACAGACCGCCGGAGCGCTCGTGCCGACGACGACATGACCGCAGTTTCGGCACTCCCAG
>JBGVLA010000164.1:0-2066 GCA_045124015.1 Eubacteriales bacterium
GGCACGGGAAATGCCGAGCAGGTCTGCCACGTCCATGACCGTCATGAACATAGGAACGTCCGACATCGACTTAAAGGTTTTCGTTTTCATTCGCCGTCACTCCTTTCATTGTATTTGCGCGTTTTTCTTGATACCGTGCAAGCGCATTTTGCACGGCGCTCTTGGATGCTTGCTCGGCAAGCACCTTCTGAAAGTATCTTTCCTCAATCGGCTCGATGGGCTTTAAGGTATAGAGCAAGCTGCCGTTGTGAACTCTGCCGTCGCGAGTTTTGATCTTGGTATGCTCGGTCGAGATCAGCCCCTTGAGTTCCAGACCTTTGACGTATTTCTTCACCGTGTTGTTGCTCATACCGACTGCCTCTCCGATGGTACTGAAGCTCGGATGGCATTGAAACGTTTTCCTGTCCTCGCAGTACATCAGATAGGCGTAGACAAGAATTTCGCCAGAAGTAAGCCCCAGGCGAAAGATACTTTTCGGCATAGGAAAATAGTTGCCGGGCTTATCCCGGCTGTCGTGGTAGTATTTCAATAATAAATCCTCCATGATAAAAAATAAGGTGCCGAGAAAATCTCAGCACCTGTAGGCGAGTATTGTTTAGTTTTTGGCATCCCCGAATTGCTCCGAGTATGCTTTGGAAATGAGAATAATTTTGTGAGGGTAACCGTAAACGGATACCCAATCATCGTCCGCGCTGATCTTGCTCATATCGAAAATCAGATCGAGTTCGGCACAACTGTACTCTCCCGGCGTTTTAACCTTAGAGAGCAGTCTGCCGTTTTCTTCAAAGAGCAGACAGGCGAACAATAAACTCTTGGCATGGGATACCGAGTATTCGGACTCCTTGCCGAGATCCAGCTCTTTCAAAAGGAGATGGAGCACGTGATCGTTCGTAACGTTACGCTTGACCGTGTCGAGGCAATTCTTAAATATCTCGGCACGTTTCATCGCAATGACAGTATCATCGTCGGAGTCAGCCTCGTCCTCCTTGATCTTCAAGTGCTTGAGCTCATCGTATGCCGCGAGAACAGTTTCGATAATTTTTCGTTTCCGGCGGCTGTCGTTGCTGTCGGCATCGGCAGTATTCAACTCGAACAGCTCCGAAAGCTTTACCCTGCGGTTCTCACGCTGTTTGCGATCCAAGTTTTCAACCGCATCGTAAAGGTACGCCATGGGCGTATTCATCGCGGCTTGGTTGTCGGGAGATACGTTGCTCTCCTGGCCGACCATGAAGTAGAAGAAGTTCGGGAGCTTACCGCCATTCTTTTTCTTGAATTCAATTCTCGGCTTTTCAAGCAGACGAAGAACCTTGTCAGCATTGACATCATACATACGCTTGGCTTTATCGATCTCCATTCCCGACAGCACCGCCAGCTTACAGATCTCATAGTACAGCGGCATCAAGGAATCGAACGGCTCGCCCGACATCAAACGATCCCAGAATAAGCAATTAAGGAACTGGGAGAGATTGATGATCTCGCCGATGTGGTTCTTGGCAATGGTGCGGTCGAGCCGAGCCAGCCCTTCGGGCGTATTCTCATATGCAGTCTTTCCCATAGGATCGATCTTGCATACGGGTACACCGAACTGCTCGTAGCAAAGCTTCACGCTCTCAATGATCCAACGGTCGTTGGTGATCAGCATGGCGTCGGAGTCGTAATCGCAACCGTTGAGGCGTTGCTGAAGATTGCTACCTATGGCATTCACGCAAACGATATTGTCCGTCAGCTCGAAATATTTATCGATCTCGGGACAGTACTTGTTCCTTGCCAGGAACATATTTCCCATCGTGATATGGGGATTGCGAGAGCCTACCAATTCTGCTCCGTCATTGAACCGTATGGTGTAGATCTCGCCGTCACCAAGCAGAAGCGGCTCGTCAGCCTTGTAGTTCTTGTCGATGGTCGCCTTTAAGAATTCGTAAGGGTTACCGAACAGGGTCTGATAGTTTCCCGTGACCAGCACCTTTCCCTTCTTCATGCGCCGTTTGAAGTTCTTGCAAACGTCATAGCGAGTATCCGCATAGAGATCGGTGAATTCAAACAGCGGTGTCCTACGCATCATATCA
>JBGVLA010000165.1:0-11429 GCA_045124015.1 Eubacteriales bacterium
AGAACCGACTCTCTCCGTGTTTCCGATGAAGCGGCAAATGCGGCAGAAGCCTATATCCGCGAAAAATACGGCGCGGAATATTATCCGAATAAGAGAAAGGTCTATAAATCCAAGGCGGCATCGCAGGACGCGCACGAAGCCATTCGTCCTGCAAGCATGGCGTTCGTTCCCGAAGAGATCCGTTCGTTCCTTTCCTCTGACCAGTACCGTCTCTATAAGCTTATTTGGGATCGATTCGTCGCAAGCCAGATGAAAAATGCGGAATACGACGCGGTCGAGGTGGAATTTATCTCCGCGGGCTATATCTATAAGCTCAGCGAAAGCGTGCTTTCGTTCAAGGGCTATAAGGTCGCTTATTCCGACGATGAAGAAACGTTTGATAAGACCTCCAAGCTTCGCGGACTCAAGGCGGGGGATGTTTTGCCCTTGCAGGATATCATTCCGACGCAGAACTTTACCGAACCGCCCGCGCATTACGATGAAGCTTCTCTTATCAAATTCATGAAAGAGAAGGGTGTCGGACGTCCGAGTACCTATGCGCCGACCATCACGACGATCCTCGAACGCGGTTATATCGAACGCGACAAAAAGCTTCTCAAGGCAACGCCCCTCGGTGTTGCGACCGTGGAGCTCATGAAGAAGAACTTCCCCGAGATCGTTGACTATAAGTTTACGGCGAACATGGAAAACGAGCTGGACGAGATCGCAAACGGCGAAAACACGCTGGAGCAGGTCCTCGGCGATTTCTACGGCGATTTTGTCAAAACGCTCGAAAAAGCACAGGAACGCATCGGTGAAAATAAGGTCGAGCTTCCCGTGGAGGAATCCGATATCATCTGCGAAAAATGCGGAAAGCGCATGATCATCAAGAGCGGACGCTTCGGCAAATTCGCGGCTTGTCCCGGTTATCCCGAATGTAAAAACACCAAACCGCTCGACGCATCGGGCAAATCCAAAAAAGAAAAGGAAGAACCCGAAAAGACCGACCTCAAATGTGAGCTTTGCGGCGGCGATATCGTCATCAGAAAGAGCCGTTACGGTAAATTCTATGCGTGCAGCAATTTCCCGAAATGCAAATTTACCAAGCCCATCCGTGAGGAGATCGGCGTTTCCTGTCCGAAATGCGGTGCGCCCATCGTCAAAGGCTTCGGCAAGAACCGCACAGTGTTCTTTAGCTGTTCCGAATATCCCAAATGCGATTTTTCCACGTGGGATATGCCCACAAACAAGACCTGCCCCACCTGCGGCGACCGTCTTGCCGTCAAAAAGGGCAAAAATATCCTTGTTTGCATGAATAAGGATTGCACCTATAAAGAAAATCTTCCCGAAGAAAAGACAGAGGGAAAGGAATCGTAAATATTGAATTTTTTGAGCCTTCCCCGACTGGGGGAAGGCTTTTTTCGTAAAAAACTTGCTTTTCCCAAAAAAATATGCTATTCTATATAGGTAAGCGAAAAAATTCATGGCAAAGGGGTGTGAAACGATGATTCTGACGCTCGATATCGGCAATACGAATATCATGCTCGGCGGATTTGAGCAGGATAAGCTCACGTTCGTTGCGCGTATTTCCACGGATATCAACCGAACCGAGGATGAATATGCGAGCAAGATTCTGAGCGTTCTTGCGCTTTACGGTGTCGAACGCACAAGGATCAAGGGCGCGATCCTTTCGTCCGTCGTTCCGCCGCTCAATGCCGTTATCAAAAAAGCCGTTGCGTTCCTGTATGGCATCGAACCGCTTGTCGTCGGTCCGGGCATCAAAACGGGCATCAATATCCATTGTGATATCCCCTCCTCCGTCGGCGCGGATATCATCTGCGCGTGCGTCGCGGTGCATACGCTTTACGGAAGTCCCGCTCTCGTCATCGATATGGGAACGGCGACCAATATGATGGTCATGAACCGTCATGGCGCGTTTATCGGCGTTTCCATTGCCCCCGGGGTACAGATGGGACTGGACGCGCTTTCCGAAAAGACCGCACAGCTTCCCAAGGTCGGTTTGGAACCACCGCGTTCGATCATTGCGAAAAATACCGCCGATTGCATGAAATCGGGCGTGATCTTCGGTCATGCCTGCATGGTGGACGGCATGATCGAGCGTGTCCGCGAAGAAATGAAAGACGAGCTTCCCGTGTACGCGACGGGCGGTCTTGCTTCACTCGTGGTTCCGCATTGTAAGCATGCCATCACCCTTGACGAGCATCTCGTTCTCAAAGGGCTTCATATTTTATATCAGAAAAACAGTTAAACATCTTTGTCCGCGAGATCCGTTCGACTACGCACCGCCGCTCAAATCGAAAACAAATCTATGCCATTTTTAATCGTAGACAACTTCTGTTTATGATCAACACACGCAGCGCGTGTGGGCAAAGTCATTCTGAGCGCAGGGCGTAGCCCGAAGTCGAAATTTTGCAGGGCAAAATCGCCGTAGGCGGAATCTTCGGCGGTGCTTGCTCAGGATGACGCGCGGAGAGGATATAGGACTTAAATATCTTTTGCTCTTGTATATTGCTCCTTCGGGAGATAATATAAATTTTATTACTGCGTTGTACCGCGAAAGCGGACGACAGCTTAGGAGGATTTATCTTATGAAATTCAAAAGCAAAAACAGAATGTCAACCGAGACCTTGGCGCTTGGGGCGATTCTCACCGCACTCGTCATCGTATTGCAATTCATTGCGGCGATGCTGGTTCGACTCGGACTTTTTTCCGTTTCTCTCGTGCTGATCCCGATCGTCATCGGCGTTGCGACCTGTGGTGTTGGAATGGGCGCATGGCTTGGATTTGTATTCGGCGTTGTGGTGCTTCTCAGCGGAGATGCCGCGGCGTTTTTGGCAGTCGATGTACTTGGCACCGTGGTAACGGTCTTGGTCAAGGGTATTGCCTGCGGACTTTGCGCGGGGCTTGTCTATAAGCTCTTGGAAAAGCTCAACCGCTATGTGGCGGTCTTTGCGGCGGCGATCGTTTGTCCCGTCGTCAATACGGGTGTGTTCCTCATCGGCGGTTTCGTATTTTTCCTGGATACGCTTATTGAATGGGGAAAAATAGCAGGCTTTGAGGATTTAGGCTCGTATATCTTTTTCGGACTTATCGGCTTCAACTTCCTTTTCGAACTTGGTGTCAATATCGTCCTTTCTCCCATCGTCGTCAGACTTCTGAATATGAGAAAGAAAAAATAATACATATCTGAAAAAGAACCGCCTCGGCGGTTCTTTTTTTACATGGGTCATTGACTCCCCCTCGAAAATATAGTATAATGATATTGTTATAATTAAATTGGATAAGTGTGCGCCATTGCACAGAAAAGAGAATCAATATGGCAATTATGAAAAGAATCGAGAAGGCAGAGCCTCGCATGGCAACGCCCGAAGAGATACAAAAACAAAGAACGTATACGAAAAAGATTCGCGCTGTCGTTTCGGAAATGACATCTCCAAAGGCGTGCGTCGTAACCTACGGCTGTCAGCAGAACGAAGCGGACAGCGAACGCATCATGGGAACGCTTTGCGAAATGGGATATGCGCCCACGCAAGAGCCCAAGGATGCGGATATCATCATCGTCAATACCTGCGCGGTCCGCGACCATGCAGAGAAAAAAGCCCTTTCCATCACGGGCGGATATAAGCATCTGAAAAATAAGAAGCCCTCTCTCATCATCGGTGTGTGCGGTTGCATGGTTTCCAAAGCCGATATGAGCGATAAGATCAAGCATAGCTATCCCTATATCGATATCGTGTTCGGCACGGAAAACCTTTGGAAGCTTCCCGAGATCGTCTATCGTACGATGAAAGAAGACAAAAGAATGTTTTTCCCGAATCTCGGTGAACCCGTCGTTGCAGAGGGGATCCCCGTTCTCCGTGAAAGCGGATACAAGGCGTGGGTCAGCATCATGTACGGCTGTAACAATTTCTGCACCTATTGCATCGTGCCGTACGTCAGAGGCAGAGAAAGAAGCCGCCGTCCCGAGGATATCATAAACGAAGTCCGCGAGCTTGTCGCGGATGGATATAAAGAGATCACACTTCTCGGTCAGAACGTCAATTCCTACGGCAAGGAATTTGGCGATGAATGTGATTTTGCCGAGCTTCTTTCCCGTATTTGTGAAATCGAGGGCGATTTTCTCGTCCGTTTCATGACGAGCCACCCGAAGGATGCTTCGAGAAAGCTCATCGACGTGATGGCGGCAAACGATAAGATCGCCAAGCATTTCCATCTTCCCGTGCAGTCGGGCTCTGACCGCATCTTGAAAGAAATGAATCGCCATTACGACAGAGAAGCCTATCTTTCTCTCATTCGTTATATGCGCGAAAAAATGCCCGATATCTGCATTTCCACGGATATCATCGTCGGCTTCCCGGGCGAAACGGATGCCGATTTCGAGGATACCATCTCCATTGTCAAAGAGGTCGGATACGATATGATGTATTCGTTCATCTATTCCAAGCGTACGGGTACGCCCGCGGCAGAGATGGAAGAGCAGATTCCCGAAAATATTACAGGCGAGCGTTTCGCACGCCTGATCGATACCCAAAATGAAATCTCGCTGACAAAAAATCAGCCGTATACGGATAAGACTGTCCGCGTTTTGGTGGACGGCAGAAGCAAAAATAATCCCGAAAAATTCTCGGGCAGAACAGAAGGCAATAAGATCGTCCTTTTTGACGGCGACGACAGCATGACGGGCAATTTCGTCATGGTGCATATCACCGAAGCGCAGACCTTCGCGCTCAAGGGCGACGTTGTTGCAGATAAAAAATAAACAGAAGCGAGGACTCATGGCATGACGCCGATGATGCAGCAATATTTTGAGATCAAGAATAAATACCGCGAGTACATTTTGATGTATCGTCTGGGCGATTTTTATGAAATGTTTTTTGACGATGCGAAGACCGCATCCCGAGAACTCGAGCTGACGCTCACAGGCAGAGATTGCGGAGAAACGGAACGCGCGCCGATGTGCGGTGTCCCGTATCATTCCGTAGAGGGTTATATCGGCAAGCTTGTCGGTAAGGGCTATAAGGTCGCCATCTGCGAACAGCTTGAAGACCCGACGGCGGCGAAGGGCATCGTAAAGCGCGACGTGGTCCGCATGATCACCCCCGGCACGCTGACGGAATCCTCTCTCCTTGACGAAAAGAAAAACAATTATATTTGCGCGGTATTTGTCGATAGCAAAGCGATCGGCGCGGCGTTTTCGGATATCTCCACAGGACACGTCGCGGCGACCTCCTTTGAGGGCGAACACCGTATGCAACAGTTTGTCGGTGAGCTTGGCGTGTACGCGCCCCGTGAGATCGTTTTGAATACCACGGTGGAGGATATTCCGCAGGCGGCGGCGTTTCTGAAGGACCACTTGCAGGCGGTCATCAACCAAAATGAAGACTACCGCTTTGAGCGTGAGGTCGCATCTGCGCGTGTTCATGCTCATTTCGTGAACCTCCCGGGAGAATTTGAAGACTCCGAAAACGCGGCACTTCGTGCCCTTGGCGGACTTCTTTCCTACGTGGAGGAAACGCAGAAAAACAATCTCGAAAATCTCGGCGCGCTGAATTATTATAAAAACGGTCAATATCTCGAAATCGACATCAACTCCCGCCGAAATCTTGAGCTTACGGAAACGATGCGCCGCGCAGAGAAAAAAGGAACGCTTCTTTGGGTTCTCGATAAGACCAAAACGGCGGCAGGCGCAAGACTTCTCAAAAAATACATCGACCAACCCTTAAAAAATCCCTATCAGATCAACCGCAGACAGGCGGCTGTCGCAGAGCTTCACGAGCGCATCATCGAGCGCGGTGAGCTTTCGGAAGCGCTTTCGGGCGTTCTCGATTTGGAACGCCTCATCACCCGAATCGTATACGGTACGGCGAACGCACGCGACCTTCGCGCCGTTTCGCAGACCGCAGGAAAGATTCCCGCCATCAAGAGCCGTCTCGCCTCTTTTGAAAGCGAAGAGCTTTCTGAAATTCACAAAAACATCGATCCCCTTTCCGATATCTATGACCTGATCTCCGCGGCAATCGTGGATGAACCGCCGTTTTCCGTCCGCGAGGGTGGATTTATCCGTGCAGGCTTCCATGCGGAGGTCGACAGACTCACGGAGATCGAACAAAACAGCCGTGGCTGGATCGAAAAAATCGAAGCGACCGAACGCGAAACGACGGGTATCAAGACACTCAAGGTCGGCTATAACCGCGTGTTTGGTTATTATATCGAGGTATCGAAATCCTATATCAAGGACGTTCCCGAGCGTTATATCCGCAAGCAAACGCTTGTGGGCGGGGAACGCTATATTACGCAAGAGCTGAAAGATATGGAAGCCCAAGTCCTCGGCGCGGGCGAAAAGCGCGTGGCGCTTGAATATCAGCTTTTCACAGAGCTTCGTATGCGCGTCGCGGAAAACGTCCATAGGATCCAAAAAACAGCGTATATGCTCTCGAAGCTCGACGTATATTGCAGCCTTGCCGAGGTTGCGAGCCGAAACGGCTACACCCGTCCCGAGGTCGGATACGGCGACGTCATCTCCATCAAGGATGGTCGCCATCCCGTTGTCGAGCAGTTTGCAAAGGATGCCTTTTTCGTTCCCAACGATACCGAGCTTGACGGCAAGCATAATCGCTTCATGCTCATTACGGGACCGAATATGGCAGGTAAATCGACTTATATGCGTCAAGTCGCGCTGATCTGCATCATGGCGCAGATCGGCTCGTTCGTCCCTGCAAAAGAGGCGAGAATCTCCGTTACGGATAAGATTTTCACCCGTGTCGGCGCGTCGGATGACCTTGCCATGGGACAATCCACCTTTATGCTCGAAATGAGCGAGGTGGCGTATATCCTTGCCAACGCGACAAGACAAAGCCTTATCATCTACGATGAGATCGGCAGAGGCACGAGCACCTTTGATGGCATGAGCATCGCGCGCGCCGTCGCGGAATATACCCTTGGCAAGAAGATCGGCGCAAAGACCCTTTTTGCCACCCATTACCATGAGCTGACTGCCTTGGAGGACGAATGTGAGGGTGTCGTCAACTATAATATCGCCGCCAAAAAGCGCGGTGAAGGCATCACGTTTCTTCGCAAGATCGTCCGCGGTGCGGCGGATGACAGCTACGGCATCGAGGTCGCCCAGCTTGCGGGCGTACCGCACGAGGTAACCAAGCGCGCGAAAGAGATTCTCGCCTCCATCGAATCGGGAAATACGCCCGAGATGAAGAAAAAGCCCGCAAAAGAAAAGAAAACGGAAGATATCGGCATGATGTCGCTTTCAAATTTTGCGGAAGCGGAGGTTGCGGAAAAGCTCAAAAAGGCGGATATCAATACCATGTCCCCCTTGGAAGCGCTCAATTTAATTTTTGAACTGAAAAAAATCTTATCGGAATCATAAATATTACTTTTTAGGAGGAAAATGAATATGTCAAACGAAAAGACTTTCTATGTTTCGGAGCTCTATGAAGATATTTTGAATTATACAAAGCTCGGCGCAGATACAAAAGCGCTTGAGATCGGCGTTGGATACGGACAGGCGACCTATCCCATCTTGGAAACAGGTGCGGACGTGCTGGCTATCGATAAAAACGCAGATTTTGTTGCTTATGTTGCTGAAAAATTCGCAGAAAACAAGAATTTCAAGGCAGAAGCCGTAAAATTTGAAGATCTCGAAGCGGAAGCAGGCTCTTTTGATTTCATCTATTCTGCGACCGCATTCCATGAGATCCCCACCGAAGCAGGCTACAAAAAGGCATATGACCTCTTGAAGGAGGGCGGTGTGTTTGCTCGTTTTGCCAACCATCCGTTCAAGGATCCTGCTAAAAACGCGATGAATGCTGCGATGCAGACTCTTTATAATATCTATATGCCCTCGGGTGCGGCATATTTCCGCCCGTATAGCGAAGCTCGTGCAGAAAAACGCGCTGAGCTTGCGGAAAAATACGGCTTTACCGATATTTTCCATAAGCGCTATTTCAGAATCAGAACCTATACCGCAGACGAATACGTTGCGTATCTCAAGACCGATGCGGACTATCTTGAGATCGAAGAAGGCACACGCGAAAAATTCTTCCATGAGCTTGTAAAGCTCATCAATCGCTTCGGCGGTACGATTCGCGTGGTCGATACCATGGAGCTTCAGCTCGCCAGAAAGCAGTAATTGAAAAGAACCAATCGATTTGGTAAAATATATTCGTGTGTCATCTTGAGCAAGGCCTCGCCGGATTCCGCTTTGCGATTTTGCTGACGCAAAATTTCGACTTCTGGCTACGCCCTTCTCTCAGAATGACGAGGCGGAGCGCAGTCGAAACCCGTAGGGCAAACGGCTTTGCCGTTTGGATCTCACACGATCCATAACCGGGTTTGATTGCATGATAGAAAAAATATTCATTTTGAAAGAAAGGAGGGATCACCTTGGGCATCATCAACGTCCTTGATATTTCCGTCGCCAATCTCATCGCGGCGGGCGAGGTGGTCGAAAGACCGTGCAACGCCGTGAAGGAGCTTGTCGAAAACGCCATCGACGCAGGAGCAACGTCCGTTACGGTCGAGATCAAGCGCGGCGGTATCTCGTTTTTGCGCGTAACGGATAACGGATGCGGCATGAGCGGAGAGGATGCGGTAACGGCGATCCGCCGCCATGCGACAAGTAAGATCAAAAACGCATCGGACCTTACCGCCATCGGCACGCTCGGCTTCCGCGGAGAAGCGCTTGCCGCCATTACAGCCGTTTCGGAGTATCGCATCATGACCAAGCGCGCCGCGGACGCGGAGGGTACACTTGTTTCGGGTGCTTACGGAAAAACGAATGAGGTTTCTCCGACAGGCTGTCCCGACGGTACGACGATCATCTGCGAAAGACTTTTCGCAACGACCCCTGCGCGCTTGAAATTTCTGAAGACCGATGCCTCGGAAGGCTCGGCTGTCGGACAAATGCTTGAAAAGCTCGCGGTTTCACGTCCTGAGATCGCATTTCGCTTCATTTCCGACGGTGCACTGAAATTTTCAACGATGGGCGACAACGTTTTGAAAAACGCCATCTATTCCGTATACGGAAGTGCGTTTGCATCGAAACTCATCGCGGTGCAGGGCGGTTCACGCGGTATCCGCGTAGAGGGCTATATTTCCTCGCCCGATTTCGTGCGCGGAAATCGCGGTATGCAGCAGTTTTTCATCAATAACCGCTCCGTCCGCAGTAAGACCCTGACGGCATCGCTTGAATCGGCGTTCGCCTCTTATCTTGCACCGTCCAAATATCCCTCTTGTGTCTTAAATATACAAATCCCGCTTTCGCTCGTGGATGTCAATATCCATCCCGCGAAGCTGGAAGTGAAATTTTCCGATGATAAAGCCGTTTTTGATGCGCTGTATTCCGCCGTCCGCGGAACACTCGTTTCCTCGGTTTCCCGTCCCGTCTTGGAATTTACGGAAAAATCCATCCGTGCCGAGGGAAATCTGCAAAATACGGCAAATATCCGAAGCGGTGAGCAAACGAAGCTCGATTTGATGTTCCGTGAGGCGTCCGAAAAGGGCGCAAGGAGCGAAAATCCCGCGCCGAAGGTCGATTTTTCGGAGCAAAAATCGGAAGTGCTTGCCGAAAAAACGAAAAAAATCGACGAAAAACAAGAAAAAATCGAAGAAAAATCCACCCTCGGCATACCGCAAACAAGTGAAAAAAAGGACGCTCCCAAGCCGTTTACGGAAGCGCCGAGATTGCAAAAATATGACCCTCTTGATGACGATGACATCACGGTCGACGTGCCCGTCTTTCGGGAAGCGCCAAATCCGATGCGCCGTTTTGCGCTTGGAAGCAACACCAACATGGACGACTTTGATGCACGTTCCCGTCTGTATGGCGCGATGATCAAAGAAGCGCCGTCGGCATTGCGAGAGCTTCCGAAAGCCAAACAGGAGGCAATTTCGCAGGAAGAGGAAGAGTCCACAGAGGTCGTACTGCCAAAGGGCTCGACCGATGCGAGGATTCCAAACGAGGTGGCAAAGCCCATTCCCGAATACCGCATCGTCGGCGAGGTCTTCGCAAGCTACGTCATCATCGAGGTGGAAGACAAAATGATTCTCATTGACAAGCACGCGGCGCATGAACGCATCAATTTTGAGCGTCTCCGCGCCAATATGACCGCCGATACGCCGAATATTCAGATGCTTCTCGCGCCCGATACGATCGAGGTAACGGGGGAAGAAGCGGAAATTTGCAGAGAATATCGGGCGGAGCTTGAAAAGGTCGGCTTTGAATTTGAGGTTTCGGAAAGGGAAGTGCGCCTTTTCGGTATCCCCGAGGAGCATACGCAAACAGAAGCAAGGGAGCTTTTTATGACGCTTGTTACCGAAACGATGGAAACGGGCGAGCCGATCTCTCTTGGCAAGCGCGGTATTTTTGAAAAAGCGCTCTATCAAAGCGCGTGCAAATCCGCGGTCAAGGCGGGCAGGGTCTACGATACGGCGCATATCCGCTGGATCTGCGATAATCTGCTTCGCTATGATTGCATCAAATTCTGTCCGCACGGCAGACCCGTGGCGTTTGAGCTTTCCAAAAAGGAGCTTGACGCAAGATTTGGCAGAACGTGAAATATGAAAACAACAAAATCGAAAGAGGATACGATATGTATACATTACTCAAACAAGAAGGACGTGCACGCAGAGGGCAGTTTGAAACCGTTCATGGAACGATTCAAACTCCTGTATTTATGAACGTGGGTACGTCCGCGGCAATCAAGGGCGGTATTTCCACCCAAGATCTTTATGACGTGAAATGTCAGGTGGAGCTTTCCAATACCTATCATCTTCACGTTCGTCCCGGTGATGACGTTATTTACGATATGGGTGGTATTCACAAGTTTTTTAATTGGGATAGACCGGTTTTGACCGATAGCGGCGGTTTTCAGGTATTTTCTCTCTCTCAACTGCGTAAAATAACGGAGGAGGGCGTACAATTCGCTTCTCACGTTGACGGCAAGCGTATTTTCATGGGACCTGAAGAAAGTATGCAGATCCAGTCTCATATCGCCTCCACCATTGCGATGGCGTTTGACGAGTGCATCGAAAACCCTGCTCCTCGTGATTACGTTCAAAAGTCTGTTGACCGTACGACCAGATGGCTTGAAAGATGCAAAAATGAAATGGCTCGTCTCAATTCTCTCCCCGAGACCATCAATAAGAAGCAGATGCTTTTCGGTATCAATCAAGGTGGTACTTACGACGATATCCGCGTTGCACATATGGAACGCATCAAGGAATTTGACCTTGACGGGTACGCCATCGGCGGTCTTGCCGTTGGAGAAGAAGCTGACGTGATGTATCATATCATTGACGTAGTCGAGCCCCATATGCCCGTCGATAAGCCGAGATATCTCATGGGCGTCGGCACACCTTGGAATATTCTCGAAGCGGTTTACAGAGGCATTGACTTCTTCGATTGCGTCATGCCT
>JBGVLA010000166.1:0-3690 GCA_045124015.1 Eubacteriales bacterium
GTGATTTTGAAAATGTGATGGAAAAGGGCATCGATGACGAGTTGAAGCGGCTTGCAGACGACAGATTTTTGTTTCCCTCCGACGTTGAAAAGATGGACAAAGGCAAGCTCAGACGCTTCTTTGAGAGTGGACTTGCGAAAAAAATGCTTTCCTCGAAGCGCATTTTCCGCGAAAAACGCTTCATGATTCGTTACCCTGCGTCCCTATTTACCGAGAAGGACAAGGAGCTTTTGAAGGATGAAACGCTTCTCGTGCAGGGTGTTATCGACTGCGCGTTCTTCGATGAAAAGGGCGAGCTTATCCTTGTGGACTATAAAACAGACTGGTTTTCACCCAAGGCGCCGAGAGCGTTCGTGGAAAAAACGCTTCGCGCGCGTCATACAAGACAGCTTGGGTATTATATATATGCCTGCGAAGTCTTGTTTGGGGTACGTCCCGCGCATACCTATATCTATTCCTTTGCGCTGGATGATACGGTGGAGATATATGAAGTAAAAAATAACATTTGAAAGCGAGAAATACAATGAAAAAAGACAACACAAAAAACACAAAACCTACGAAAAAGCAGATATTTAAGCCTGTTTATCTCTGTGCGCTTTTCCCGATCCTTTCGACAGCGCTTTATCTTCTTGTGATGGGCACTTCGACAACGGAGGATTTCGGCTTTGGTGCGATCGCCATTATTGGTTTTATTGCCATAACAGCGGCTTGGGGTTATATCGGCGCACTTTTTGCAAAAACAAAGAATCTTCTTCTCCCCTCTGTTCTCATAGCGCATATCCTTCCGATCATCACAACCGTGATCTATACCGTGCTTTATCTTGTTTCGCAATTTCAGGAATCGGCAGAGCTTGAGGATATCGCAATTCTCATCGGCGGTCTCGGGACGGGCTTTTTCGGCATCCTCGGCACACTTCTTTATGCCATCATTCCGCTCTCGCTTTTTGAAGTATATATCAATTTTATTTACGGTATTCTTGTTTTCATCATCGGTTTCGCCATTGGCGCTTCCCATATCGGCAACAAACCGCAGGGAAAAAATACATTGGGATTCAAGAAATAAAATCCTGTGGCAAATCCGATCTTCCCTCATAGTATGATAACAGATAGGGAAAAGCAAAAGCTTCTCCTCGTCAAATCTATTTTCATAGCAAGAATCGCCGGATATACGGCGAAGGGAGGATATTTATGAATAACAACTGCCTTTGCAATCTTTTTGATAACAACTGCATCTGGATCCTGATCATTGCAGTTCTTTTGATCTTCTGCTGCGGCTAAATCTCTTCTTTGCTTTTCTTTGAACAAAGAAAAGTTTGCAAAAGAAACCATCCGTGGTGCTTGCCGAAGGGTAAGCAATGAAAAAATGCGTAGCCATCAAGGCTACGCATTTTTTATAGATGTATTTGTAAGAAGCGAGGGTTTATTTGTTTTTGATATATTCGTCGATCGCGGCAGCGGCTTTTTTGCCTGCTTCCATTGCAAGGATGACGGTTGCGGCACCTGTTACGGCGTCGCCGCCTGCAAACACGCCTTCACGAGAAGTCTTGCCGACTTCATTTGCTACGATACAACCCTTTGCTGTTGTTTCAAGACCTTCTGTGGTGGACTTGATAAGCGGATTCGGGATCGTACCGATGGAAATGATCACGGCATCAACGTCGATGGTGAATTCAGAGCCCTTCTTTTCTATGGGACGGCGTCTGCCCGAAGCATCGGGTTCGCCAAGCTCCATCTGGATGCACTCGATGGCACGAACATGTCCATTTTCATCGCCGAGAATCTGTGTGGGATTGTTGAGAAGCTTGAATTCGATGCCTTCATCGATCGCGTGATGTACTTCTTCGCGTCTTGCAGGGAGTTCATCCATACTGCGGCGATAGATAACGTATACGTTTTCAGCACCCATGCGCTTTGCACAGCGAGCCGCGTCCATGGCAACGTTACCGCCGCCGACGATTGCAACGTTTTTCGCGCGCTTGATGGGGGTGTCGTATTCGTCGAGATAAGCCTTCATAAGGTTGATTCGTGTGAGATATTCATTCGCGGAATATACGCCGAGAAGATTTTCACCGGGGATATTCATAAACTGAGGGAGACCTGCTCCGCTACCGATAAAGACGGCTTCGTAGCCTTCTTCAAAGAGTTCGTCGATGGAGAAGGAGCGGCCAACGATGGCGTTGGTAACGATCTTAACACCGAGTTCTTTGAGGTTATCGATCTCCTCTTGAACGATCGCCTTGGGGAGACGGAATTCGGGGATGCCGTAAACCAGTACACCGCCTGCTTTGTGGAATGCTTCATAAATGGTTACATCATAGCCGAGCTTGGCAAGACTGCCTGCACAGGTAAGTCCGGAGGGACCAGAGCCGACGATGGCGACCTTATGACCGCCCGATATGGGAGCTGTCGCGGATGCGGTCTTATGGCTGCGGTGATAATCCGCAACAAAGCGTTCGAGCGCACCGATACCAACGGATTCCGCCTTGATACCGCGCACACATTTGCCTTCGCACTGCTTTTCCTGGGGGCAAACGCGACCGCAGACAGCAGGGAGGAGGTTTGTGGAAGTGATGATCTCATATGCTTCTTCAAATTTGCCTTCAGCAACCTTGGAGATGAATTCGGGGATACGAACGCTTACGGGACAACCCTGGCGGCAGAGAGGATTTTTGCAGTTGAGACATCTCTTCGCTTCTTCGATTGCCATTTCCTCGGTATAGCCGAGCGTAACTTCTTCAAAATCACAAGCGCGTACCTTGGGGTCCTGTTCGGGGACGGGAGTCTTTTTGGGGTTCATATTAGCCATGACGACGAACACCTCCTGTCAAATTGCAGATATGTGCGGATTCTTCTTCCTTATAGAAGCCGTTGCGCTTGATCAGTTCATCCCAATCGACCTCATGACCGTTAAATTCAGGACCGTCTACGCAAGCAAATTTTGTCTTGCCGCCGACGGTAACACGACAGCCGCCGCACATGCCTGTGCCGTCGATCATGATGGGGTTGAGGGAAACAACGGTGGGGATATCAAAGGGTTTTGTAACTGCACATACAAATTTCATCATCATTGCAGGTCCGATGGCAACGACCTCATCGTATTTTGCACCGTTTTCGATCAGGGCTTTGAGCTTATTGGTGGTGAAGCCTTTTTCACCGTAAGAGCCATCGTCTGTGGTAATATAGAGATTGGTGCAGTTCTTTCTCATTTCGTCTTCCAAAATGACGATATCACGGCTACGGAAGCCTGCGATCATATCGACCTCGGCACCTGCCTCATGGAGTGCTTTGGCAACGGGATATGCAATCGCGCAACCAACGCCGCCGCCGACAACGGCAACACGCTTGAAGCCTTCGGTTTCGGAAGGCTTGCCGAGAGGACCGGCAAAGTCGAGGATATAGTCGCCTTCGTTCAGCTCTGCGAGCATTCTGGTGGAGCCGCCGACAGGCTGGAACATGATGGTAACGGTGCCTTTTTCGCGGTCATAATCCGCAACGGTCAGCGGAACACGCTCGCCAAATTCATCGATACGGAAGATGATGAACTGACCGGCGCGACATTTTTTGGCAACAAGGGGTGCTTCCACGACCATTTCAATAACATTTTTTGCTTCATTGAGGAAGCGTTTACTAACGATCTTATACAAAAATATATACCTCCATTTCAGAGAAATGTTCACTTATTATAAAAGA
>JBGVLA010000167.1:0-2492 GCA_045124015.1 Eubacteriales bacterium
GCTTCTTGCACGTGTCCGCGCGATGCTTCGCAGAAAAGACAATTTTACGCCCGATCTGTTGACATTCGGCGCACTTTCTCTCAACCGCTCCACCTACGAGCTTGTGTGTAATGGAAAAGCACAGTCGCTCAGTGGCAAGGAATTTCAAGTGATGGAGATGCTGATGCAGAACCGCGGCGTGATCGTTACCGCCGAGCAGCTTATCACGCACATTTGGGGCTGGAATACTGACGTGGATACGAGCGTGGTATACGTTCACGTTTCCAACATCCGCAAAAAGCTTGAAGGACTTTCCGTTCCGGTGGCGATCAAATTCGTCAAGGGCGCAGGATATATCTTGGAGGCGACGGTATGATATACACACTTCAAAAGAAATTTATTCTGATCTGTACCGTTTCGGTACTGACGGTCATTTCCTTGGTGTTTGGTGTGATCCTCGTACTCAATATATCCTCGATGAACAGAAATATGGATATGCTTGCAGACCGAGTATCCGAGGGAGGCGGCAGATTCCCCGGCTCTATGCAGGAAAAGCCCCCTCACGATAAAATGCCACCTAAGGGTGACCAAAGCTTTGAATTTATCACCCCCGAAACTCCCTTCGCAACACGCCATTTCACCGTATTCTTTGATAAACAGGGTGAGGTAGCGAGAACCAATACCGAGTCGATTTATTCCATAACCGACGAAATTGCTATCGAATATGCTGAAAGCGTTTTAAATGACGGCGATGAGCGCGGCTGGATATCAATCTACCGTTATAAAGTATTTTCGACCGAAATGGGTAAAGGCGTAGTCTTTGTGGACGGAAGTATGAGCCGTTCCTCTCTGATGCAGTCGATGACGATTGCGGGCTTCGTTTTGCTCGGGTGCGCCGCGCTCGTGCTGATTCTGATATTCCTACTCTCCAAAAAGGCAGTAAAACCCATTGCCGAGAGCTATGAAAAGCAAAAGCAGTTTATCACCGATGCGAACCACGAGCTAAAAACACCTCTGACATTGATCCTCGCAAACCTCGATATTGCTGAAGCCGAGCTTGGAAAAAACGAGTGGCTTGACGATATTCGCTCGGAAGGTCACAGAATGACCGAGCTTGTGAATCAGCTCGTCGCGCTCTCCCGTATGGACGAGGAAGGACATCCGCTGAAGGTCACCGAGGTTGCCCTTGGTGCGCTTGTTGCCGATACTGTTTCCGAGTTCGAGCCACTTGCAAAGGAAAGAGGAAAGCACCTTACTGCAAGTATTGATAACGAAACGTCCTATCTCGGTGACGAAGCACTATTGCACCGACTTGTCGGTATTCTGATGGATAATGCCATAAAGTATTGTGATCAGGGCGGTGAGATCAGCGTCACGCTCCGCCGTGGCAGACGAATGATCTTGACCGTTGAAAACACATATGCAGCTGTCGGAGAGCTTGAACTGAACCGATTGTTCGACCGCTTCTACCGCGCCGACAAAGCAAGAACATTCACGGGCGGATACGGCGTTGGTCTTTCAATGGCGAAGGCAATCGCAGAAAAGCATAAGGGCGAGATCACGGCGTATAAGAAAGACAGTACGCATATTGGATTTAATGTTGTATTATAATCAAAACGAGGGCTGGCGAAATCAATCGTCAGCCCAAGCTTTTTATTCTTCAACTATCCCAATAACCCTACCACAGCAATCACATATGCGAATTGACTTATATTTCTCATTATGCGAAATAAAGCACTTGTCGCCATCGTGATAGGTAGGCTCCATACTGTCATCGCCCACCGAGATGACAAAGTCAGCCTGTTCAGCCTCTGCGCTTTCGGGAACAAGAAACCGATAAAAAGGAAAAGAGCGAGGTCGTGCGACCTCGCTCCGAAACAGTGTCGAATAGAGAATTTAATAGTAAAAACAAATCCGAACCAATTTCGATTTACGAAACAGTTCGGATTTGTTACGTTTGGTGACCCGTACGGGAATCGAACCCATGTTCCCAGCGTGAGAGGCTAGTGTCTTGACCGCTTGACCAACGGGCCTTGCTTGATTGCCTAAATATTATACCACAAAGAAAGCGATTTGTCAATACCTTTTTTGAAAAAAGTTTGAGATTTTCGGAAAAATATTTGGGATTACGGCTTTCTATTGACAAAACAGGTGGGATGTGATATAATATTTTCAAGATAAAAAAAGGAGGATACTGGATTCCTTCATATTATATATAAGAAAACGGAGAAAAAACATGAATAAAGACTACGTAGTAAAGCTTTGCGAACGCCTTTCTTTCCCGAAGGAGGCAACCGAGTATTTTTGGGGCTGTGTTGAGGTTATCAACGAAAACGCTCTTGCATCCATGCTTATGGACGAGACTCTTCTCGCATTTGAGGCGTCGGGCTGGTCAAACGACGGCATAAAGCACCGCTTCCCGAGAATAGCAGAGGTTGCGGGACTTAACGAATACACGGTTTGCATGCTGTTCCTTCTCGAGGCTTGCCGTGACCTTGAAAGAAGATATGAGG
>JBGVLA010000168.1:0-14058 GCA_045124015.1 Eubacteriales bacterium
TTGCTTGCGTTATGAGCATGAGGTTTACGAGGAAGAGCTTGCAAAGCTGCCAAAGATGGATAGCTTCGTGGAAACTCCCGACGGAAAGGGCTATGTTTGCGAGCTCGTACCGCTTTCGGGCATCGTAAAGGTTCGATTTGCAGGTGATCGCAATATGATAAAGTCCTATGTGAAGGATGATATCAAGGTGCTTGCAACGAAGAAGGAACAAAAAGAAGCGCAAGAGAACAAAGAATGATCTGAAAAGAGACAGATATGGTGATATCTGTCTCTTTCTTAAAAAAATGGAAAATTTTCAAAGAAATTTTCAAAAAACTATTGACATTTCGGATCAAATAGTATATAATAGTCAACGTCGCAAGGGCAACAGCCCCTGCGAAACAAATAAATGCGAGAGTGGCGGAACTGGCAGACGCGCACGTTTGAGGGGCGTGTGGTTACACCGTACGGGTTCAAGTCCCGTTTCTCGCACCACGAAAGACTTGCTTCGGCAAGTCTTTTTTTGTTGCTTAGAACATTTTCTAATTGCCGCTTTTTTGAAAACGATCAAAAAAACTTGACATATATTCGGTTTTGTGATAAACTGTATACAATCGGAGGTGTGATCATCATGTTTGATAAATTAGAAGTGAAATTGAATAAAAGTCCTTTTTTGAAGAGTGTATGGCATATCACCTATGCCAATGTGCTTTCGCTTATTTTTTTCCTTGTCAATTTTTTTGTGTTTTTGTTTTTTGCGGGAATGTTTGAGGATTATCACGATCGCTATGACTATATACAAGATCTCTTTTTGGCGATCCCCGTTTCGACAGCGTTTCCGTTCATGCTTCTTCGTACGACCAAAAAGAAGAATTTGGTTTGCGATGAAGAGCTGATCCTCGATTACGAAAAGCGAGATTACGGTTCGATGAAAGAGGATTTCCGAATCGTTTTGAAAAGGGAATGGCGATATCTTTTGTTTATCGTTGTTATCAATATTTTGACGTTTTCGCTGACGAACTTGGAGATCATGATAGCAGGTAAACCGACGGTTACGGGTGTTTTTGCGTTGTATACGCCGATGCGAATTTTAGCGATTGCATTTCCGTTTTCCGAGATTTTCGGGCTTTTCGTGGCAACGCTTTATGCTTGCGCATTGTATCTGCTTCTTGTTTTGTGGTATCGCAAGAAACGCTATGCCGTTTTAGAGCACGATTTCAGGCTTGCCAAGTATCAAGGACATAGGGATAAAGAATGAATATGGCAAGGAAATGATTTTTCTTGATATCCAAATAAGATAAACCGCAGTTCGGGATGAACTGCGGTTTTACTTTATAGGGTATGTTAAGATTTTTAATTCTTGCTGATGTCTGTTTTATTGTTTTTTCATTTGCCGTAAAAATAATAAGACAGCACCTATCGTTGTAACGATCGCGTATCCGATAACAGGATAAATATGCGGTAATGCTTCAGTGAGATTTCCGACTATCATATTTTTTTCAGCTTCTACGGCGTGAACGAAGGGTAGCAAGTTCGCTATTCTACCAAATGTATCCCCTACCAGTTGAAGATCAAACCATACACCTGAAAGCCATGCAGACAAATTTGTAAGTAACGCACCGCAAATGCCGCCGACTTGCTTTACATTGAATAAACTGCCGCATAATAAACCAAGTGCAATATGAAAAATGGTGATGGGTATGATCATCAAAATGGCATATATAATATTGACGGTAATGGATAAACCGAGAGCAATGGCAACGAAATAACATAAGACGCTCTGTGCAGTTGCGATAGGAATAACCGGCAACATATAACCTAAGATAAAATCAAGCGATTTCAGAGGGGTGGTATATAATCTTTGCAACAGAGAGCTTTCTCTGTCTTTGGCAATCAACGTGGCTGAAAAAAGTGTTATAAACGATAGACCAAACACGGTAATTCCCGGTGTCAGACTTGCAATTTCAAACAGATCAACGGGTACATTGGCTTGTATTGCGCTGAGCAGTAACAGTATGACAATGGGGAATCCTAATCCAAACATCAAGTTTAAGGGATCGCGCAAAATTTCCTTAGCGCATCTTTTGGCAAACATAAGCATTCTCATATTTTATCCTCCTTCACAATGGAAATAAAAGCGTTTTCAAATTTATCCGTAGACGTCATTTCCATGAGTTCGTGTGCCGTTCCGATAACCAAAAGCTTTCCATTTTTCATAATGCCGATGCGGTCGGACAGTGCTTCGGCTTCTTCCATATAGTGTGTTGTCAGTATCATGGTCGTGTGTCCTTTCAAGGAACGAATGATGTCCCATAGTTCACTTCGGGCAATCACATCAAGTCCCAATGTAGGCTCATCAAGAAATAGAACCGATGGCTCACTTATGAGAGCCATTGCAATACTGATTCTGCGTTGCCAACCACCCGAAAGCTTTTTTGCTTTTTTTGACAGAATATCGTGCAGATCGAATTGCTTCGATAGCTCATTTATTTTGGTTTGGCATTTTTCGTTTGAAAATCCGTGAATACCGCACATAAGCTCCAAGTTTTCTTTTACAGACAAATTGGGTGCGATCGCGGTTTCTTGCGGTGAAACTCCGATAATATGTTTGATGTGTAATTCATCGCGCGTTATGCTGTATCCATCAATAAGGGCATCTCCGCTTGTTGGCTTTGTAAGGCAAGAAAGCATTTTGATCGTGGTTGTTTTTCCTGCGCCGTTAACGCCAAGCAAAGAAAACAATTCACCTTGCTTGATTTGTAGATTTAGTTGGTCAACAACGACGATATCCTTGTATTTCTTTGTTAGACCAACCGTTTTGATGTATTCCATAAATATCCTCCGTGATGTAGATTTGCAAATGTAATTATAGCATTTCGATGAAAGAACGCAATAGTATTTGACTGATCGGTAGCTTTTGGATATCTGAACGGTAGAGGACCGATGGTCTTGAGATAAAAACAAACCGCAGTTCGAGATGAACTGCGGTTTTGTGTTATGCTTCTACGATGGTGGTATAAATGAGGAGCAGACCTGTTTCCGTAACCTCAACGTGGTCAACGTCCTCTTCGCCGTAAAGCTCAATGAGCTTACTGCTGTATTCAAGCGGAAAATAATCGCTGTTGATATGATAGATGCCGATGCGTTTGTATTCGTACGCGGAAAAATCGATATCCTTTACTTTCATGCGTGTTCCTCCGTAGTCTTGATGGCATATTTTTGCATATATTCTTTATAAAGCTGTTCGAAATCCTCGCCGCTTTTTTTGATGCTGCGCAGATAACCGTGCAGATCAAGCGCGTTTTTCGCGGACATTTCGACAAGGCAGCCTGCAATATTGGAACAATGGTCGGAAACACGTTCAAGATTTGTGAGGATATCGGAAAGCACGAAGCCGTGCTCGATGGTGCATTTGCTGTTTTGCAGACGAAGGATATGCTGCAAACGGATATGGTCCTTGAGATAATCGACGACCTGTTCGAGCGGTTCGACCTTCATGGCGAGGGCGATATCGTTTTCGATATAGGCGTTTTCTGTCATGGAGAGGATATCCAAAACGGCGGATTTCAAGGAGGCAAGCTCGTTTTTCGCTTCATCGGAGAACGTGATGTTTTTAGCCTTGATCTCCTCCGCGGATTCCACGAGATTGAGCGCGTGGTCAGAGATGCGTTCAAAATCGCCGATGAGATGCAGGAGCTTGGTAACCTCATGGCTTTCCGATGTGGTAAGGCTTCTTGCCGAAAGCTTGACGAGATACGAGCCGAGCATATCCTCGTAGGAGTCCACCTTTTCTTCGATCTCCCGAATTTCGGAGGCGGTCTTTTCGTCGTAGCTGTCGAGCATTCCGATGGCGTTTTGCAGGGAAGAAACCGAAATTTTTGCCATCTGACGGGCGATCTGATGGCTACGCTCCAATGCGACCTCGGGCGTGTCCAAAAATCTGTCGTCGAGGAGGGTTGCGTACGCATCTGTTTCCTTGGCAGAACCGCGGACAGAGATAACGGCAAGATTTTCGATCAACTTGGTAAAAGGTGCGAGAATGATGACGGATACAAGGTTGAAGAGCGTGTGCACAGCGGCAATGCCCCACATATCGATGGCAGAATCTATGAAAGCAAGATCGAGCAAAGCATCGATCAAAAGGAATCCACCAAGGAATACGCCTGCACCGATGATATTAAAATAAAGCTGGATGAGGGCTGCGCGTTTGCCGTTTTTGCCGGCGCTGATGGAAGAGAGCAGTGCCGTGATGCAAGTGCCGATATTTTGTCCCAAAATGATCGGAATTGCCGCGCTGTATGTGATGGCGCCTGTTGTTGAAAGGCTCTGCAAAATACCGATGGAGGCGGAGGAGGATTGCACGATGGCGGTCAGCACCGTACCTGCCAAAACACCGAGAATGGGATTATTGAACATGATGAGGATCGATTGGAAGGCTTCGCTTTCTTCAAGTCCTGCAACCGAATCTGACATGAGGTCCATACCGACCATCAAAACGGAAAATCCCATCAAAATGATACCGATATCCTTTTGGCGCTCTTTCTTGGAAAACATGATGAGCAGAATCCCGATCAGAGCCAAAATGGGCATCCATGCGGAGGGCTTCAAAAAGTTCAGAAAGCCGGTAACGGTATCGGCATTTCCAACACCCGAAAGACCTGTGAGCCATGCGGTGATCGTTGTGCCGACGTTTGCACCCATGATGACGCTCGTTGCTTGACGGAGCAGCATCGTTCCTGAGTTTACGAAGCCGACGACCATAACGGTCATGGCGGATGAGGATTGGATGACGGCGGTTACACCGAGCCCGAGCAGAAATCCTTTGAAGGGATTGGAGGTCAAGCTATTGAGAATGATCTTGAGTTTTTTGCCTGCACTTTTTTTAAGCGCTTTTGCCATAACGTCCATGCCGTAAAGAAAAAGAGCAAGTCCGCAGAGTAGAGTCAAAACATCAAAAATCGACATTGGGTTCTCCTTGTTGTAAAATATTTCAGATCTATTCTTATTATATCGGATACAGATTCAATTTGCAAGTTGGCATATCTTACAAAAAAACGATGAAAAATGCTTTGGTTAAAATCTGTTTATGATGATTATTTACAAAATAAAGAATTTTATTTCGCAAGTTCGAATTTTGTTATTGAAAAATTCACAAATAAATGGTATACTTAATTAGTTAGATATAAATGTGTATAAAACCAAAATCATTAAGAAGTAAAAGGATTGGTGTCGAATATGAAATGTTATCGTGCAGGTATTGATATTGGTTCCACCACGGTCAAGCTCGTTTTGATCGATGAAAAAGGCGAGATCGTGTATGGCGAATACCGTCGCCATTGTGCACATACCCAAGAAACCCTCGCCGAGCTTCTCCGCGAAGCAAAGGAAAAAGTCGGCGATTGCACCTTGAAGGTGAGCATCACGGGCTCCGGCTCTATCAACCTTGGTAAAGCGCTTGGCATTGACTTCGTTCAGGAAGTCGTTGCGGTTGCATCTGCTTTGCAGTTTGTGGCACCGCAGACAGACGTTGCCATCGAGCTTGGCGGTGAGGATGCGAAGATCATTTATTTTGAAGGTGGTCTGGAAGAACGCATGAACGGTATCTGCGCAGGCGGTACAGGTTCTTTTATCGACCAGATGGCATCTCTTTTGCAGACGGATGCAACGGGACTTAATGAAGAAGCTAAGAATTATAAAGAAATTTATCCCATCGCGGCGCGTTGCGGCGTTTTTGCGAAGACCGATATTCAGCCGCTTATCAACGAGGGTGCGACCAAGGCTGACCTTGCGGCATCTATTTTCCAAGCCGTTGTCAATCAGACCATTTCGGGTCTTGCCTGCGGTAAGCCGATCCGCGGTTGCGTTGCGTTCCTCGGCGGCCCGCTCCACTTCCTTACAGAGCTGAAAAAGGCATTCATTCGTACCTTGAAGCTGACACCCGATAAGATCGTCGACCCTGCAAACTCCCATCTTTTTGCGGCAATGGGCGCGGCGCTCGAATCGAACGATACGACGGAGGTTCCGCTTGCTGAGCTTGCAGAAAAGCTTGAAAAGGGCGTTAAGATGGCGTTTGAGCTGAAACGTCTGGATCCTCTTTTTGAATCCCAGGCGGATTATGACGAATTTTGTACCAGACACGCAAAGGCGCAGGTCAAAAAGGGCGACCTCGCTACATATAAGGGCAACTGCTTCCTTGGTATCGACGCAGGCTCCACCACCACGAAGCTTGCCGTGATCGGTGAGGAAGGCGAGCTCCTTTTCTCCTTCTATTCCAATAACCAAGGCTCTCCGATCCAGACTGCCATGCGCGCAATGAAGGAAGTTGGTGAGCTTCTCCCCGAAACGGCGAAGATCGCGCGTTCCTGCTCCACGGGCTACGGCGAATCTCTCCTGAAATCCGCATTCTCTCTCGATGAGGGCGAAGTCGAAACGATCGCACATTGCACCGCGGCATCGTTCTTTGATCCCGAGGTCAACTGCGTTCTCGATATCGGCGGTCAGGATATGAAATGTATCAAGCTTCGCAACGGCTCTGTCGATAACATTCTTCTCAATGAGGCTTGCTCCTCGGGTTGCGGTTCGTTCATCGAAAACTTTGCAAACTCGCTCGGCTTTTCTGCGAAAAACTTCGCAAAGGAAGCACTCTTCGCAAAGAACCCCATCGACCTTGGTACACGTTGCACCGTATTTATGAACTCCAACGTCAAGCAGGCGCAGAAGGAAGGCGCAACCGTGCAGGATATCTCCGCAGGTCTTGCATATTCCGTTATCAAGAATGCGCTCTTTAAGGTCATCAAGCTCGCAGACGCGGCTGACCTTGGTAAGCACGTCGTCGTGCAAGGCGGTACGTTCTACAATCAAGCGGTCCTTCGCGCATTTGAAAAGATCTCGGGCGTGGAAGCGACCTGTCCCGATATTTCGGGTATCATGGGTGCGTTCGGTGCGGCGCTCATCGCCAAGGAAAGATTCCATGGTCAAGAGACCGCCATGCTTCCCATTGCCGATATTTTGAATTTGGAATATAAAACGTCCACCACACGTTGCGGCGGTTGCTCCAACCGTTGTATGCTTACCATCAACGTATTCCCGGGCGGCAGACGCCATATCACGGGTAACCGTTGTGAAAAGGGTCTCGGCGGCGCGAATACGGGCGATAAGGGTCCGAACCTTATGGCTTATAAGACCGAACGAATCTTCGGCTACGAACCGCTTTCTGCGGAAAAGGCATATCGCGGTACCATTGGTATTCCGCGCGTGCTGAATATGTATGAAAACTATCCTTTCTGGGCAACCTTCTTCAAGGAGCTCGGCTTCCGCGTCGTGCTTTCCCCGAAGTCTACCAGAAAGCTCTATGAGCTCGGTATGGAATCCATTCCCTCCGAATCCGAGTGTTATCCCGCGAAGCTCTCTCACGGTCATATCCAATGGCTCGTCAATGAGGGAATTCGCACCATCTTCCATCCCTGCGTATTCTACGAAAGAAAAGAGACCGCTGATGCACAGAACCATTATAACTGTCCTATCGTCGTTTCTTATTCTGAAAATCTCAAAAACAATGTCGAAGCCGTTGTAACGGGCAAGGTCAAATACATTCGTCCGTTCATTGCCTTCACGAATGAAAAGATCGCTGGAGATCGTCTTGTTCGTCTTTGTGAAAAGGAATGGAATATTTCCGAGAAGGAAGTACGCGCCGCTGTTCATGAGGCATGGAGAGAACAACTGCTTGCTAAGGCAGATATCCGTGCAGAGGGTGCAAAAGCGCTCCGTTGGATCAAGGAAAATAAAAAGCGCGGTATCGTGCTTGCCGGCAGACCGTATCATATCGATCCTGAGATCAATCACGGTATCCCTGAGCTGATCGCGTCCTACGGCTTTGCCGTTCTCACGGAAGATTCTCTTCCCACGGGCTTCAAGCCCACACGTCCGCTCCGTGCGAACGACCAGTGGGTATATCATTCCCGTCTCTATTCCGCGGCAGAATATGTCCGCACAAGGGAAGACCTTGAACTCATTCAGCTCAATTCCTTCGGTTGCGGTCTTGACGCGGTTACGACAGACCAGGTCGCTGAGATCCTTGAAGGCAGCAATAAGCTTTATACCGTTCTCAAGATCGACGAGGTCAATAACCTCGGCGCGGTTCGTATCCGTATCCGCAGCTTGCTTGCGGCGATGAATCAGCGTCTCGAAAAGGGAATCCATCCGACGGTTCGTCCGATCGATTATACTCGCGCGGAATTCACCAAGAAGATGTTTGACGATAAGTACACCATCTTGGCACCGCAGATGTCGCCCATTCATTTCGATATCTTGGGTCCTGTTTTCCAAAAATACGGATACAATGTCGTCATTCTCGGAAACGATAACCGTACTGCGATCGATGTCGGCTTGAAATACGTGAACAACGATGCTTGTTTCCCGTCCATCACCGTTGTCGGTCAGGTCATGGAGGCTGTTCTTTCTGGTAAATACGACACGAATCGTCTTGCCATCATCATGTCGCAGACAGGCGGTTGTTGCCGTGCGAGCAACTACGTCGGTTTTATCCGCCGTGCGCTCGATAAGGTCGGACTTTCTCATATCCCCGTCATCTCCCTCAACGCCAACGGTATGGAGAAAAACGAAGGCTTCCAGCTGAAGCCCGGTGTGCTTCTTGCGGCGGCTCGTTCTCTTGTATACGGCGACCTCTTTATGCGCTGTCTCTATCGCGTGCGTCCGTATGAGATCACACCCGGTTCTGCCAATAAGCTCCATAAGAAATGGGAAAAGATCTGTATCGATTCTTTGACAAACGACAAGACGAAATACTCCTTCAAGGCGGTCTGCAAGGGTATCGTTCATGCGTTTGATACGTTCCCGATCCACGAAGATATGAGAAAACCGCGTGTTGGTATCGTTGGTGAGATCCTCGTCAAATACATGCCTCTCGCAAACAACAATCTCGTTGAGCTTCTCGAAAAGGAAGGCGCAGAAGCGGTCGTTCCCGATCTTCTTGACTTCTTCAACTATTGCGTTTATAACTCCGAATATAAGCACGAGTTCCTCGGCGCAAGCCTTTCCGCTAAAGTAACGGCAAAGGTCGGTGTTGAAGCGATCCGTATGCTGCGCAAGCCTGCGATGGATGCACTCAAGGCAAGTAAACGCTTTGAGCCTGCAATGCCGATCGAAGAAGTGGCTAAGCTTGCGAAGCCGTTCCTTTCCATCGGCAATCAGTATGGCGAGGGCTGGTTCTTAACGGGTGAAATGGTTGAGCTTATCAAGACAGGTACACCGAATATCGTCTGCATCCAGCCGTTTGCTTGCTTGCCGAACCACGTCGTCGGTAAGGGCGTTATCAAGATCTTGCGCAACAAATATCCGCAGGCAAATATCGTTGCCGTGGACTATGACCCCGGTGCGAGCGAAGTCAACCAGCTCAACCGTATCAAGCTCATGCTTTCTTCCGCAAAGAAGAATCTCGAAAATGAATTGAAAAAATAATATTGAAACAGGACAGAGAACTGCAAAGACAGCTCTCTGTCTTTTTCTATCGTTTTCAATCTTTCTGAAAAAAGAATATAAATATCCTTTTGTGAATATCTTTTTATCAAAAGAAATCGGAAAAAGGGAGATTTATATGATTCAGTCAAAAAATGTGTCTTATGCCGCGATGCACGGACTTTCCGCCGCAGAGGTTGAGGCTTCCAGAAAGAAAAATGGATCGAATACGTTTACGGGGCAAAAACGAAAATCGCTTTTGCGAAAATATTTTGAAAGCTTCGGGGATCCGATCATTAAAATCTTGCTTGTGGCGCTCGCGATCAATATCTTTTTTGCGATACAGTCGGGGAATTATTTTGAAACGATTGGTATCGCGGTTGCGGTTTTTCTTTCTACGTTCGTTTCCACACTTTCCGAATACGGAAGTGAAACGGCATTTTTGAAATTGCAGGAGGAAGCAAATCGACTTGTGTGCCGTGTTCGGCGCGCGGGAACGCTTTGCGAGATCCCGATTTCCGAGGTCGTTGTTGGGGATATCGTTATGCTGGAAGCGGGAGAAAAGATTCCTGCGGATGGAATACTCGTTTCGGGCAATTTGCGAGTGGATGAATCGGCACTGAATGGGGAGAGCAAAGAGGTCAAGAAAACCGCGGAAGATAAGGCTTTGCTGTATCGTGGTGCGGTCGTTGCGGATGGAGAAGGCTTTTTACTTGTTCAAAAGGTTGGCGATGATACCCTTTATGGAAAACTTGCGGGTGAATTACAAACGGAAGCGGTGGATAGCCCCATGAAGGTGCGTCTTGCGGAGCTTGCGGGACAGATCAGCAAGCTTGGCTATACAGCGGCTTTTATGATCGCGTTTGCCGATCTTTTTCATGGACTTGTTATGGAAAACCAATACATAAAAGCGGATATTCTTGCCGATCTTACAAGCCTACCGATCATGGCGGAGCATCTCATTCATGCGCTTTTGCTTGCGATCTCTGTTATTGTGGTTGCCGTGCCCGAAGGACTTCCAATGATGATCACCATCGTGCTTTCGTCAAATATGCGCCGTATGCAAAGGGCAGGGGTCATGGTACGAAAGCTTGTCGGTATCGAAACGGCGGGGAGTATCAATATCCTGTTTACGGATAAAACGGGGACGCTGACACGGGGCAATTTGACGGTGGAAACGATTCGAACAGGGGATAGCGCGTTTTCAAGCTTTGATGAAATCGAGAAGCATCCGAAGCTTTGTCATCTGATGGCGAGATCTCTTGTTTGCAACGGTTCAGCGGCACTTTCTGCGGATGGGATTCCGATCGGCGGTCATAGTACAGAGCGCGCGCTCGTACAGTTTGCTTCGTCTGTATATCATAAGGTGGAGGGACTGGAAAAAGAAAAGGTCGTGCCGTTTGACAGCACGAAAAAATATTCGTGGACGAGGATCGCAGGGGAGCACCTTGTGCTTGTTAAGGGTGCGCCTGAGATCTTGCTTTCACGCTGTGTTTCACATTATGATAAAAACGGGAATATTTGCCAAGGCGTTCCGAAGAAGATCCATGAGGAGCTGAAACAAATGACGGAAAACGCGATGCGCGTGCTTCTGATTGCCACGGCAGACCGTGATTTTGATGAACGTTTGGCGAAACTAACATTCATAGCGCTTGTGGGTATCCGCGATGCTTTGCGTTCTGAGGCAAAGCCTTCCGTGCAGGTCGTAAAAAAAGCAGGTATCCAAACGGTCATGATCACAGGGGATAACAGAGAAACTGCCGTTGCGATCGCAAGAGATTGCGGAATCCTTTCGGGCGTTTCCGATGAGATCGTTTGGACGGGAAGTGAGCTTGCCGATCTTACCGACGAAGAAATATCCGCATCGCTTTCAAAGCTTCGCGTGGTTGCAAGAGCACTTCCAACAGACAAAAGCCGTCTTGTGCGTATTGCGCAGGACAAGGGTCTTGTCGTTGGTATGACAGGGGATGGTGTCAACGATGCGACCGCGCTCAAGCGCGCAGATGTCGGATTTGCTATGGGAAGCGGAACGGAGATCGCAAAAGAAGCAGGCGATATCGTGATCCTCGATAACAATTTTTCTTCGATCACGAGGGCGGTTCTTTATGGCAGAACGATTTTTCATAGTATTCGAAAGTTCATCGTTTTTCAGCTTACTATGAATTTTTGTGCGGTCTGTGTATCGTTTATCGGACCCTTTATCGGCATTGAAATGCCTGTAACGGTAACGCAAATGCTTTGGATCAACATCATCATGGATACCTTAGCAGGGCTTGCGTTTGCAGGAGAAGCACCTCAAAAAAGCTATATGGAGGAAAAGCCGAAAAACCGAAAAGAGCCGATCATTACGGGTGGTATGATCGGTCAGATCCTTCTGACGGGTGGGTATACCGTGGCGCTTTTGACGGTATTTTTGACGGCTCCGTTTTTCAGAGAACGCTTTGGCTTTGACACGAATTTCGTGGGATTTATGACGGCATTTTTTTGTCTGTTTGTTTTTTCAGGGATCTGCAATGCGTTCAACGCCAGAACGAGCCGTATCAAGCTCCTATCGCATATTGGGAAAAATCGCGGATTTTTGCTGATCATGGCAGCGATTTCTGTGGTTCAAATTGCTCTGGTTTTCTTTGGCGGAACGATGTTCCGTACGCAGGTCTTGCCATGGACGGTGCTTGGCGATATCGCGCTTCTGGCATTTTCTGTGATACCGTTTGATCTTGTTCGCAAGGTGTTTCATCGTATTTTTTCATTGGGTAGATAAACTCTTGACTTGTTTTTTTGTATATGGTATAATAAGGATGATAAAATTTCGTCTATCAGTGAGGAAAGTGAAAAATGAAAATGTTTAGTTGGAGGGGAATCAGACATTGCTTTTTTACGTTCATGGCGGTTGTTTTGATTTTTTCTATGACATCTTGCGAGCCTAAGGAAAGCGATGAAATTCATATTACGATCAATTATCCGATTGGTAATGAGCAGATTTTTGAGGCGGAATTTGTGAAAAATGGGGTACTTATGAAATCCGTCATCATGCCGGAGATGTATTATCCTTATTTTTTCAATGAATCGATTGCCTATGGTGGTGAAAACAAGATTGCGGTCGTGCTGAATGAAGAAGGCGAATATTTTCTTGTCTATTCAAACGATTGGCAGACGTGGCATCGTACCAAGGCGATTCCATTGTACGCGGCTCTTGATAAGGTAACCTCTTGCAGATTGAGCTTTCCGTCATCTGACATCGGATATTTGGCATTTGCTTATCAGTCTGAATATGTGGGTACAGATGATTCCGGTATGACCAACATTTATCAAACAAAGGATGGCGGGGAAACATGGGAACTTCTTTATGAAATTGGCGATTCGTCATTGACTTATTTTAGAATGGGTGAAAACGGGAACGGTTTTTTGAATTTTGAGAATGCGCGTTACGAGATTGCAGATGGTTCTGTTTGTCGTGCGGACTCTTAAAAATATGCGCGGAGAATTCCGCGCATTTCTTTTTGTATGTCAAACTTGCTTTGAACATATGATCTCTTGCACAATTTCTGTCGAAAAGTTCAAAAAACATTCACATTTTCTGTTGACTTTTTACAAGAAATGGAGTACAATAATGTGATGTAAAACTAAATAAATATCAAAGGAGAAACATTATGACTATTCAAATTGGTGCTTTCTCGGGTATTGCTTTCTTTATGCTTTGCGTTATGGCAATTGCAGCAGTTGGTTATATCCTTGGAAGAATCACGATCAAAGGTGTAAACCTTGGTACCGGCGGTGTTTTCATTATCGCTCTTGTTTTCGGTGTCTTCTTCTATGAACCTCTTATGAACGCTTTTTCCGGCGTTTCCTTTGCAGGTTTGGATCCCGAAGCATTCACCGATAAAGCAATCAACGTTCTTGAAACGCTCGGTCTTATCCTCTTTGTAACCTCTGTTGGTTTCATCGCAGGTCCGAAATTCTTCAGCAACCTCAAGAAAAACTTCACATCCTACATCCTTCTCGGTGTTATCATCATCGTCTCCGGTGCACTTGCAACCGTTGCTTGTATCTACATCGGCAGAAACTTCACCGACCTTAACAACGAGGAATTTACCGCAATGATCGTAGGTATCCTTTCTGGTTCTCTTACCTCTACACCCGCATTCTCTGCAGCAAAAGATACCGTTGCAGATGGTTTGGAAGGTATTGTTGCTGTAGGTCATGGTATCGCATACCTCTTCGGCGTTATCGGTGTCGTTCTCTTCGTTCAGCTCGTTCCCAAAATGTGCAAGGCTAACATGGATGAAGAACGCGCAAAGATCACTGCTGTTGCAGCTGCTGACGAAAAGAAATATACAGGCAAGCTCATCGAAATGGACGAATTCGGCTTCATGCCCTTTGCTCTTGCTGCTGTAATCGGTATTTTCGTTGGTTCCATCAAATTCGGCACTTTCTCTCTTACCACAACAGGCGGCTGTCTCCTTACAGCGCTTATCTTCGGTCATTTCTCTCGCGTCGGCAAAATTTCCATTATGCCCAAAACAGAAACCCTCAAAGTATTCCGTGAGCTTGGTCTTATGCTCTTCCTCATTGGTGCAGGTATTGCAGGCGGTGCAGAATTTATTG
>JBGVLA010000169.1:0-2306 GCA_045124015.1 Eubacteriales bacterium
TTGCAAATACGCGCGATCTCTGTCGCCGCATCGTGGACATCCACAAAGCTTCCGACCAATGCCTCTTTTTTTGCCTGCGGCAGCACCGCTTCGGTGAGAATGCCGATAAACAAAATCTTCATCCCATCCATCTCTATGATATGATGTGACTTGAACAATCGCGCATTGTTGGTGGTGATATGCAAATTGGCGTTGATGACGGGAAATTTGGCGCACTTTTCAAGGAACAACAGATGTGCGATCCCGTAGTCGATCTCATGATTTCCGATCGTTACCACATCCGGGGACAGCATATTCATGATCTCGATGGTTGAGATACCGCGGAATTCCGAATCAATCACCGATCCGCGAAACATATCCCCCGCGATACAATAAATGGTATTCTTTTCTTCATTCCGCGCTTGATTGACATATCCCGACAGCATAGATACGCCACCGATCAGCTTTTCGTCGACCTTTTCGGCAAGAAAATCCCCATGAAGGTCGTTAGAATGAAGGATTGTAAGTTTTTTGATGTTCGCCATGTCATCACCTCTACGCATTTCATTTGCTTTTTTCGCGTCCGCGCTCAGCGAACGCAGCGCCGCTATATATCTTTCAGTTATGCCGCGAAAAACGGCTGCTGATCATAATCATTTGCAGCATAGTAACGGATTTGCAGGTAATCTGCCGTGCCGTTAAACACGGAGGCCCTATCTTACGAAGGACGATCCTCGCCCTTGATCGGGTAAGGAATGGTATGCTCTTGCGATTCGGAGATGATTTCCGTTTTCGCACGGCTTAAAATTGCCTCCACGTCGGCACCGAATATATCCAGCCCCTGGGCCGCATAGCAATGGATCTCCGCAATGCCAAAGAAGCTTTGCGCCAATGCCTTGACATAGGAAAAGCCAAAATCATTCTGCCCGATAAACCCGCCGGCCGTCGTTACATAGTAAAGTTTCCTTGCGCGGCAAAGACTCTGTGGCATGCCCTGCTCGGAATAATAAAATGTAATACCGGAAACCGTAATGTTCTCAAGATAGGTCTTCAGCACCGCAGGAAACATCAAATCCCAGTACGGTGCGGCGATCACTATGATATCCGCATCGGCAAACTGCTTTGCCGCATCAAAGAGAGGATCGGAAAAATCCTTTGCTGCGGCCGCTTGATGCCGCTTCTCCATCCCATTCAGATCCAAGGCTTGCGGCGGCATTTCACAAAGTCGCACCTCTTCCATGTCACCCTGCAGTCGTTGCAAAAGCACTTTAGCCAGCTCTAATGTCCTTGAGCAAGGCCTGAGGCAAGCATTCAAAAATAATATTTTATCCATAATTCCAAATTCGAGGCAGCCCTTGGCCACCGTGCTAAAAGTAGCGCATAACACCTTGCATGGTTAGCAAGGTGTTATGGCATGGTTACTTACACCGATCTCAAATAAAAGATCCTAAAATAAGATGTACGAAAGCCAGCACCGGACAAACAAGCTGTACGAGCATTCCGATTTTTTTGAAGCCCTTGCGACGCAAGGCAACGGATGCAGCAATGGTAAATGTCATCAGCGCGGGGAGGCACAAATACGCCTGGTAGGAAAATGTTTCTTCACTCTCAACGATCTGCATCGCCCATATAAAGACGACAAAAAGGGGAATCACCACAAAGCCAATGATATAATTGAACACGGTGGAAAGCTTGTCGATCCAGTTGTATTTGACGGTAACATCCTTTTTCACGAAAATGCCGCAGGCAATGATCGTCAATACGGCGATCGAAATCATGACAAGCATGCTTACGGCATGCAAAATGGAAAATCCTGCAAACTTAAAGGAATTTTCGATGGGCTCAGGGAAATCCCAGCCGATGATCTCAGCGTCAAACACATCACTCACTTCAACCACCATGTCCTCGGCGTCGTAAGCGATCAGATACGGGTCGTCATTTCCGGGATCAGCAATGTATATGTTGGAATCTCCCATCAAATAGTTCTCATCCAGCATGATCACCACGTGCAGCTTCACACCATTCTTTTCGGCTAAAAGGAATGAACGCTCATACAGCTCCACGCCATTCTGCTCATGTACTCCGGTATACTCTCTGACGTTACCAAGATCAGCGGTATCAATCGCGAGAAAGCTGCATTTGTAAAGACCATTCAAGGTCTGCTCTTCACCGTCAAGCATATAGGTGACGGAGTATTCAAAATCATGCTCCTTAATGACCGGTTCTTTGATGATACAAGTGATAAAGCAAGAGAGTACCGCAAGAAGCATACCCATTACGATAATCAGGGTCGGCAATTTTAATTTTTTGGTATTCATCATTTTCTT
>JBGVLA010000170.1:0-4704 GCA_045124015.1 Eubacteriales bacterium
ACCATAGGTGCTTTGGGGATTTCGAAAGCCGCGTGTGCCGAGAATCTTTCCCGTTTCCATATCGCAAAGATAGACCGCCACGGTCGTCGTCCCGATATCCACGGCAAGTCCGAAATTTTTCTCGCCTTTCGTCAGCGCGACCATGGGAGAGAGCGTATAGGAAACAGCTTGAAATTTCGTTTCGGCGGAAAGATCGTCGCTTTGCATGATCACTTCAAAATCGCCCTCGATCTTGGTCTTGCAGGCCAAACGAACACCTGCCGAAATCTCATCAGGACGAAGAAACTTTTCTTCCTCTGCCGTCATTTCGGATAGCGCACCGCAGGCAATGACCTTACACTTTCCGCAAGTACCGTTTCCTCCGCAAGGAGAAGCCACGGCAAGATTCATTCTGCGAAGCGCTGAAAGGAGCGTTTCCCCGATATCGGCGGAAATGATATTCTTTTTTCCATCTGTTTTTATGATACCCTTTGCCATCATGATGCTCCTCTGAAAAATAAAAGGCGCGGAAAACCGCGCCTTTTCGAAATGTCTTAAAATTATGCTTTGCCGTTGGAGCCAAGAACTGCGGTGAATTTATGCTTAACCATCTTCTTAACTTCTTCACGACCAACAGTAAGATAAGTTCTGGGGTCGAATACGTCGGGCTGAGCAGTCATAACACGGCGGATACCTGCGGTCATAGCGAGACGGATGTCGGAGTCGATATTGATCTTGCAGACAGCCATGGTAGCAGCCTTGCGGAGGAGTTCTTCCGGAACGCCCTTAGCGCCGGAGAGGTTACCGCCACATTCGTTGATCTCGGTTACGAGTTCCGGAATAACGGAAGAAGCACCGTGAAGAACGATCGGGAAGCCGGGGAGTCTGTGTGCGATATCATCGAGAATATCAAAGCGGAGCTTTGCTTCGCCCTTGAACTTGTAAGCACCGTGGCTGGTACCGATTGCGATTGCGAGGGAGTCAACGCCGGTCTTAGAAACGAATTCTTCAACTTCGGAGGGGTTGGTGTAGATCGCATCGTCATTTGCAACGCTAACGTCGTCTTCAACGCCTGCAAGTCTGCCAAGTTCAGCTTCTACAACAACGCCGCGAGCGTGTGCGTATTCAACTACCTTCTTGGTAACTTCGATATTTTCTTCAAAGGAATAGTGAGAACCGTCGATCATAACGGAAGAGAAACCGCCGTCGATGCAAGCCTTGCAGATTTCGAAGTCTGCGCCGTGGTCAAGGTGAAGAGCAAGGTCAATGCCTGTGTCTTCAACAGCAGCCTTAGCAAGAGCCATAAGATATGCGTGCTTCGCATATTTTCTTGCGCCTGCGGAAACCTGAAGAATGACAGGAGATTTTTCTTCAGCAGCAGCTTCTGTGATAGCCTGGATGATTTCCATGTTGTTGATGTTGAAAGCACCGATAGCGTAACCGCCTTCGTAAGCTTTTTTGAACATTTCTGTTGTTGTTACAATAGCCATTTTATTTTTCCTCATTTCTGCGGACGAAGTCCGCGGTATAACATGCTTCTATTCTACAACATATTTTCGATTTTTGCAACATATATTTTGAATATTTTTTCATTTTTTCAAAAATTTCATAAAATTTTTATAAAATTTTGAAATAACTCTTTACTTTTTGAACATCCTATGATAAAATATTATTCGTGTGCGACCGATCACTCGGAGTACGGATATAAAGCTCTTCGTGAGCGTTTCACCTACCGTACGCTGTGTCCTCGGATTCCACAATATTATATTATATTTATGAGGTGAATTTATCATGATGCAGAAAGACGCAAAGCAGGCTATCATCGCCGCTAACCAGACACACGAAGGCGACACAGGTTCTCCTGAAGTACAGATCGCTATTCTCTCCGCGAGAATCGCTGAACTCACCGAGCACCTTAAGAACAACCACAACGACAACCACAGCCGTCGCGGTATGTACAAGATGATCGGTAAGAGAAAAAATCTTCTCAACTACCTCCAGAAGAAAGACATCGAACGCTACCGTGCGATCGTTGAAAAGCTCGGTCTTCGTAAATAATCACAGTATGCGAAAGGGACGGACTTCTATTCGTCCCTTTTCCCATGATTATCCCAAACAATCCATGTAAAGAAAGCGCAAGCCTTCGTTTTTGTATAGCAGTTAAATCTGCGCCGGAAGTTCCGACCCGGATTTAAGTGCTAAACAAGTTCGAATGTTTTGCGTATGAAAAAATATTATAATAAGGAGACTAAAAATGTTCGAAAACTACAAAGTATTTGAGTACGAATATGCCGGCAGACCCCTCAAGGTAGAGGTTGGCAAGGTTGCAGGTCTTGCAAACGGTTCCTGCATGATCCACTACGGTGAGACCACCATCCTCGCGTGCGCAACCGCATCCGCAAAGCCCCGCGACGGCATCGACTTCCTCCCCCTCTCCGTTGACTATGACGAAAAAATGTACTCCGTAGGTAAGATCCCCGGCGGCTTCCTCCGCAGAGAAGGCAAGCCCTCCGAAAAAGCAGTTCTTACAAGCCGTGTAATCGACCGTCCGATCCGTCCTCTCTTCCCGAAGGACCTTCGCAACGATGTTGCACTCACACTTACCGTTATGTCCGTTGACCCCGATTGCTCCCCCGAAATCACCGCGATGATCGGCGCATCCATTGCCCTTTCCATCTCCGATATTCCGTGGAACGGCCCGATCGGCGGCGCGTTCATCGGTCTTGTTGACGGCAAGCCCGTCCTCAACCCCACCGCTGAACAGGAAAAGGTAAGCGACCTTCAGCTCACCGTTGCGGCTTCCGAAAAGAAAGTCGTTATGATCGAAGCCGGCGCAAACGAAGTTGCTGACGACGTTATGTACGACGCCATCATGTTTGCACACGAAGAGATCAAAAAGCTCCTCGTATTCATCAACGAGATCATCGCTACCGTTGGCAAGCCCAAGTTTGATTACCCCTCTTGCGAGCTTGATCACGATATGTTCGATAAGGTTTTTGCTTACTGCGAAAAAGCTGTTATGGAAGCGCTCGATACAGACGATAAGACTGTTCGTGATGCAAAAATGCAGCCCATCATGGACGACATCCTCGCTACCTTCAGCGAAGAATATCCCGAAATGGACGTTATCCTTCCCGAACTCATCTACAAGATCCAGAAAAAGATCGTTCGCCGTTGGCTCCTCGTTGATAAGAAGCGTGTAGACGGCAGACGTATGGACCAGATCCGTCCTCTCGCAGCAGAAGTCGGTATCCTTCCCAGAACACACGGTACAGGTCTTTTCACACGTGGTCAGACACAGGTCCTCACCATCGCAACACTCGGTCCGCTCAGCGATGCACAGATGCTCGAAGGTCTTGATGACGAAACCGAAAAGCGTTATATGCACCACTACAATATGCCCGGCTACTCCACAGGTGAAGCAAAGGCGATCCGTTCTCCCGGCAGACGTGAAATCGGTCATGGCGCTCTCGCAGAACGTTCTCTCGTTCCCGTTCTTCCCTCTAAGGAAGAATTCCCCTATGCACTCCGTCTTGTTTCCGAAGTTGTAAGCTCCAACGGTTCTACCTCTCAGGCTTCCGTTTGCGGCTCCACACTCGCCCTCATGGACGCAGGTGTTCCGATCAAGGCTCCCGTTGCAGGTATCTCCTGCGGTCTTATCACCGCTGAAGATGGCTCTTGGGACACCATGATCGACATTCAGGGTCTCGAAGACTTCTACGGCGATATGGACTTCAAGGTTGCAGGTACTCATAAGGGTATCACCTCCATCCAGATGGACCTCAAGATCGACGGTCTTACTCCCGAAATCATCAAGCAGGCACTTGAAACCACACACGCAGGTCGTGATTACATCATCGACGAAGTAATCCTCAAAGCGATCCCTGCTCCCAGAGCTGAAATCAGCAAGTATGCTCCCAAGCTCATCACCATGAAGATCAACCCCGATAAGATCCGCGACGTTATCGGTTCCGGCGGTAAGATCATTCAGAAGATCGTTGCAGAAACAGGCGCAAAGATCGACATCGAAGATGACGGTACCGTATACATCCTCGCTGTCAACTCTGCTGCTGCAAACGAAGCAAAGGGCATCATCGACGCGATCGTATTTGAACCCGTTGAAGGCTGCTGCTATACAGGTACTGTAACAAGAATCATCCCGATCGGTGCTTTCGTTGAGATCGCGCCCGGCAAGGAAGGTCTTGTTCATATCTCCAAGCTCGACTTCAAGAGAGTTGAAAAGGTAGAAGACGTTGTGGAAGTTGGCGATAAGGTTACCGTTAAGTTCCTTGGCTTCGACGAAAAAGGCAGAATCAATCTTTCCAGAAAAGATGCTCTTCCCCGCAACTAATAAATCATACAAGCGTATCCGCGATGCGGATACGCTTTCTTTTTATATGATCACTTCTCCAAACAAAAAACTCCCGAAAGACAATCTTTCGGGAGTTCTGATTTGATTCTGAATTAAGAGCAGAACAAAATGATGAGCTGAGATGCGATAACGATCAAAACAAGAGAGAAAGGATATGTTGCTGCGTAAGCGGAAGCAACGTCTTCTGTCTTGGAAACACCGATAAGCGTACCGAGCGCAGGAGTGGAGGTCATACCACCGGTGATAGAGCCGAGGTTGTTGAGAAGCGGGAGCTTCAAAACGTACTTCGCAAAGATGAAACCGATGATCATCGGGATGATGGTGATGATCACACCGTAGAGGAAGTAAACCGC
>JBGVLA010000171.1:0-5440 GCA_045124015.1 Eubacteriales bacterium
GAAATGCTTGGGACCGGTAGCGTCGGCCGTAATGAAGGGCAGATTGATCTGGGTGCTCATGGTACCGGAGAGTTCAATCTTCGCTTTCTCAGCGGCCTCTTTCAGTCTCTGGAGAGCCATCTTATCGTTGCGGAGGTCGATGCCGCCGTTTTCTTTCTTGAATGTGTCTGCGATCCAGTCGATGATGCGGTTGTCGAAGTCGTCGCCGCCGAGCTTGGTGTTACCGTTGGTTGCAAGAACTTCAAATACACCGTCGGAGATTTCGAGGATGGAAACGTCGAATGTACCGCCACCAAGGTCGAAGATCATGACCTTCTGATCGCCGTCTTTGTCGATACCGTAAGCGAGCGCTGCCGCTGTGGGTTCGTTGATGATACGAAGAACTTCAAGACCTGCGATCTTACCTGCGTCCTTGGTCGCCTGTCTCTGTGCGTCGGAGAAGTAAGCAGGAACGGTGATAACTGCCTGGGAAACGGTTGTGCCGAGATAGCTTTCAGCATCTGCTTTAAGTTTTTGAAGAATCATCGCGGAAATTTCCTGGGGAGTGAACTTCTTGCCGTCGATGTCTACTTTATAATCGGAGCCCATGTGACGTTTGATACTCATAACGGTCTTATCGGGATTTGTGATCGCCTGTCTTTTTGCAATCTGACCGATCATTCTTTCGCCGTCCTTAGAAAAAGCAACGACGGAAGGAGTGGTTCTGCTGCCTTCGGGGTTGGTGATAACAGCGGGTTCGCCGCCTTCAAATACTGCTACACAAGAGTTGGTTGTACCAAGGTCAATACCAATAATTTTTGCCATAACTATATATCCTCCAAATAATTCATCAAATTTTATAAAAGTTTATTGTATAAATTCGATCAAACGCGTTGCGTTTGCCGTTTTTTGCTTCTTTTCTTGTCGGAACAAGAAAAGAAGACATATGCTTTCTTTTTGTAACTTTTTCTTTGTTCCAAAAGAAAAAGTTAGTTTGCGACCTTGACCATCGCATCACGAATGATCTTGTCGCCTTTTTTGTAGCCCTTCTGGAAGACCTCTGCAATGGTGCCGACTTCCAGCTCAGCGTCCTCCACCTGCATGACGGCGTTATGGAAATGCGGGTCAAACGCATCGCCTCTTGCGCCGAAGGCTTCCACACCAAGACGGGAGAGCGCATCTTCAAATTGCTTGAGCGTCATCTTTACGCCCTCGGTGAGTGCTTCACCCTCAGAGAACATGAGCGCTCTTTCCAGGTTATCGATTACGGGAAGAATCGCGGAAAGGGCGTCGGCATACGCATCGGCATACGCGCCTTCCTTTTCCTTTGCGGAACGCTTACGGAAGTTATCGTATTCCGCAATCATGCGGAGATATTTATCGTTTGCCGCCGCGAGGTCAGTCTCTGCTTTTTCGAGCTGTTCCTTGAGCTTTTTGATTTCTTTGTTTTCTTTCTTATCCGCTTTGGTTTCAGTCTCCGCGGTTTCTTCGGAAACAACCTCTTCGGTATTTATATTCTTTTCATCCATGTTCCATGAATCCTTTCTGTAATCTTGCTAATCTTTCGGGGCATCTCCGAGAAGTCCGACCGCTCCGCCATCCGAGAGATTTTGGGAAAGGTACTCGACCGTCGAGATGACCTTGGAATAATCCATTCGGCTCGGGCCGAAAACGCCGATCGCACCGACCGCTTTTCCGCCGACCTTAATGGTTTTGAAAACGAATGCGGAATGATCGACGAGCTCACCGTCGCGCCCGATAAAGATATTCACCTTATCGTCGTCGGCGCTCTCCACGATCTTCATGAAATCATCCTTGTTCTCAAACATACTGATGATCTGCTTCATTTGTTCCACACCCGCAAATTCGGGATATTCAAGAAGCTTATTCATGCCCTCGACGTTGATATCCGCTTCTTCGCTCTTTCCTATCGTTTCATAAATGGCTTTGATAACGGATGAAACAAGCGAGCTTGCGCTGCCCATTTCCGTTTCCGCCTGCATGATGATAGGAAGCGTGATCTCCTCGGATGTGCGTTCGGTAAAAAGTTTACCCAAAACATCCGAAAGTTTTCGGAGTATATCATCGTTCAATGCAATTTCCGTACGGATATGCTTGGTGGCGATCGTTCCGTCTGACATTCTCATGACGAGAAGAAATTCTCTCTCATCGAGAAGCATATACGAAAACTGTTCCACAAGTCTTGTTCCCGCGTTTTTTGCCTTGACCGCGATGCTCGTATAATTCGTCATCGAGGCGATAAGCTTCGATGCGCTTTTCAAAATGGAATTGAGTTCTCCCATTTTATTTCGAATCAAATTGTTGAGAGAAACGATCTCCGTGGCTGTGAGCTTGTAGCTTTCCATGAGGGAATCGACGTAAAACCGATACCCAAGCCCCGTTGGCACTCGCCCTGCCGAGGTGTGAGGCTGTTCGAGATATCCGAGATTTTCAAGCTCTGCCATTTCATTTCGGATGGTCGCGGAGGAATACGGGATATCGGAATTTGTCATCAGATATTTAGAACCGATCGGTTCACCCGAGGAAATATGCGATTCCACGACGGAACGCAGAATGAGTTTTTTGCGCTCGCTGAGTTCGCCGCCGACCATCAACTCGTTTTTCATATATCCATCCGCTCCTTCCTGTCCATTTTTTAGCACTCAATCATATTAAGTGCTAATTTCTGATATAGTTTTACCACGAATACGCCTTTTTGTCAAGCCTTTTCTCAGATTTTTTTATGAAATTTTTGTTAATTTAACCACTCTGGCACAATGTCTGCCAAAAAAGCAAGAACAGCGCCCCCAAAGGAGCGCCGTTCGCATATTATTTGTTGTAATAGATGACCGTTGATGCCGCTGAGCGTTCGTAATCCTCGGGAAGTGCCAAGGTCTTACCCTCGTGGATCGCATAATACAGCACACTTGAAAGCATCCAAAAAGACGAGAGCATAAAGCTCTCCACATATTCCGAAAGAAGGTCTTCTCTGACGTGAGGCATGATCATGCGATCAGCAAGAGCAGAAATCGCATTCATATATTTTTCGGAAAGCGTTGCACATTTCTCCTCAAAATACGAATATATCTTTCTCGTCGTTTTTGTGCTTACCACGGGCAGTGTTAAATAGAGCCCGTCCTCACGTTTTTCGATATAGCCTTTTTCCATAAGCGTTGCCGCCTGCATCTGCTCATGTTCGTCAAGAACCGCCTGCGGGTCTTCAAAAATCTTCATAACGGTGCGGATATTTCCCTCCGAAATATAATTGTCCCGCTCTCGCAGAAAGGGCGGCGCTTCATAAAGATTCGCATACGTTACAGAACGATATCCGCCAACAGCGAAATGATGATGCAGATTGCTCCACATGACCGTATTACTCGGCTTTCTTTCAAGCTGCTCGTCGGGAAACGAAACGTAACCCGCAAGCATCCAATCCTTGTCTTCCTTTTTGGCATATTTGCCTTCCCATTTTTTCTGATAATCCCGCGTCATCTTCTGCGTCATGGCATCGCAAGCCCAATAATAAAGAAGATAAAGAAGATAATCGTATGGCATATCGTTTCCATAAAAATCAAATGCGCGAATATCCTTTTCCGAAGTATATAAAATCTCTGTCAGCTCCCTGCCAAATTCTTTCAGAAGCTTTCCTCGCTCGTGGTAAAAATCCACCATAAGCTGTCTGGGCAAGATCAAAAAATTAGTGAGATATTTCCCTTTTGCCATTTCCTTTATGAATTTATGTTCCAAAAGATACTTCATTTTTTCTTCAAAATAGACGGGAGCTACGCCGATCTCATCGGCGATCTCAGCCATCGTCTTCGCCTCGCTCATGCAAGCGACAAAGATCTGCGTAGAGATGATCTCTTCGATTTGATTCCAATACGTCGGAATTCCCTTTCCTCCGTTCAAATCCAATATTGCCGGAGCATACGCGCTCATACCTGTTCTTTCTGCCATGTTTTCCACTCCTTTTTTGATATCCGCACGCACGTCAAAAAGTCTGCGCTTCACCGTCCCCTCAGGAAGTGAAAGCGCCTTTGCGATCTGCGCCACGGTCTGATTTTTCAAATAATAACGAATCACAAGCTCTCGTTGTGTGGAGGAAAGTCTGGATATGACGTAATTGAGTTTGGAAACCTCGTCTTCCGTAAAATAATTTTCTTCGTGAACCGCGCCCACCGCAACCATGCCGCCCTCATTCATATCCTCTAAGGATTCCGCGCCGAACTGCTTCTTTTTCAAAAAAGCGCAATATCGGTTATGCGCAAGCGCCCAATACCAAGGATAAAAATGATCGGGAACACGTCCCTTTCGGATCGCCGTCAACGCATGAAGCAAAATATCCTGCGTCAGATCATCTGCATCTATACTCGACGAAACGCGAGACATACACCATTTCCACGTCGCGAGCAGAAGCTTTTCATCCAACAATGCTTCCCCTGCAAAAATTTCTGTCATAAAGTTTTCCTCTCTTGAAATCGATTTCATATAATAAGTATCCAAAGCAGAAAAACGGTTCGCATATTTTTTCAAAATATTTATATAAACGCAGTAGGGGAGCCCACATAGAGGCTCCCGCAATGTCATTCCTCAAGAAGAATCCCAACCGCCTCCGATGCCATAAGCAGACCAGCTGCCGACGGCACAAAGGAAACGCTCCCGGGAATCCGCTTCGCACCGGGCTTCATATCTTCTTCATTTATATAATCCGCATGGCGCGGCACAGGCGTTTCCGTGGAATAGACCACGCGCAAATGCTCGATACCTCTCGCTTTCAGTTCACGGCGCATCACACGCGCAAGCGGACACATCTGCGTTTTGGAAATATCCGTCGCTTCCAGCTTTTCGGGATGGAGCTTATTCCCCGTTCCCATGGCGCTGATCATCGGGATACCGAGCTTATCCGCACGAACGGCAAGCTCGATCTTTGCCGAGACCGTATCAATGGCATCTAAAATAATATCATACTCCGAAAGGTCGATCTCATCTGCATTTTCGGGCAGATAAAACATCGAAATTGCCTCCACATTTGCTTCGGGATTGATATCCGCAATGCGCGCTTTCATCACTTCGGCTTTGTTTTTGCCGACCGTGGAATGAAGTGCGATGAGCTGTCTGTTGATATTCGAGGTCGATACGTCATCGGGGTCAACGAGCGTCAGCGTACCGACACCGACACGCGCCAGCGCCTCCGCACAAAAAGACCCGACCCCACCGACACCGAACAAGATCACCTTTGCATGCTTCAATTTTTCCACAGCATCATCGCCGATCACATAAGCCGTTCTTAAAAATCTTTCTTCCATATCGTTCTCCATATAAATTCAAAGGGCGACTAGTGAAGTCGCCCTTATCCAATCATTTCGTTCGCTATGCGAACACCTTAATATTTTACCCTTGAAGGGCAAAATATATCATTCGCGCAAGCGATATCATTCATCATACGCGAAGCGTATATCAT
>JBGVLA010000172.1:0-28111 GCA_045124015.1 Eubacteriales bacterium
ATAGGACGCTGTTACGAAACGGGAAGCACGGTAAACAGAAATATGCAAACCGCTTTGGAATATTATGTAAAGGCTGCCGAACTAAACAATTTAGATGCTATGTTTAACTTGGGGTGCAACTACATCAATCTGGGTCCTTGCGGATATGAGCTTGCAAAAAAATATTTTTCCGCTGCAGCCAAACAAGGACATCATCATGCACAAATGGCAATTTCACATTTCAATAAAATGCAAAATGATACAAAATAAAAGAAAAACCGCAACCTTGAAATGCAAAGTTGCGGTGGGAAGAAACGAATGACAAAAATCAATTTTTCAAATATCTGTAATTCAGTAGTTCTTCCTCTTTTGAAACACAATGAAAATTCATCTTTTCAAATAGCTTGATCGATGCCACATTCGTATCCTCAATGGAAACTTCAATTTGATCGTAAGCAAGCGGTAATTTTCCGTTTTGGATATCTTGCAAGATCATCTCGCCAAAGCCTTTCCTCTGATACGCGGGAATGATCATAATATCCATATATAATATATGATCCACGATCTCACAATGCGTTGCGCCAACAAGTCGTCCTTGTTCATACGCTTTGAAATAAAACACGTTTTCATTTGACGTTACGTATTGCCAATAGTTTTTCTCGTCAATGCTGATGAAGCGCGCGACCTCGGGAAGCTTCAAAATCATGGTCAAATATGGGATATCGGGGTCATCTATGCTGAAAATACGCTTATAACGCATTGGCGTCCTCCTTGGGTATTGATGCGATGATCAAAAATCCAATTCTCCGATCTCTACCTTCGTGATCTTTGTCCCATTCAGACAGATCGGCGTATCATCACTATGATAATATGCAACGAGGAACCCATCTTTCGTTTCGATGACCGCAGGGTAACAATAGCTGTTTTTCGTATCGCTTTCCAGCAATCTGCATTTCAGAGAAAAGGGGAGATAACCGCCGTCTCGAAACGAAGAACGCATATCAACGAAAGAAAGTCCTCCGTCATCGCTGACCGCCAGAACGAAGGGAGTTCTTTTGGGGCTTTTCCAATTCTCGAAGTCTTCTATGAGACAATGGTAACCGATCGGATTGAAGATAGCTACCGTTCTGCCGTGAACCGAAGAAACCTGCATGGGGGAATCGGGCGACGTAAAGCGGAACGCGGGCGTAACCTCTCCGAAGCTGATACCGCCGTCATCGGAAAAGCATTGATACTGATGCCCATAGGCAGTTCGGCAAAACATCCAAAGTCTGCCGTCGGGAAGCTCGTAGAGTCCCGGCTCTTGAAGTTGCGTATTATCATGATAAGGAGAACGCACGAATCCATCGATTTGGTGAAAGGTTCTGCCGTCATCATCCGAATAGCACACGGTCAACATTCCTGCGGAGAGCCGTCTGCCGGATTCTCCGTGATATGCTGCGGGAAAAAGAATTCTGCCGTTTTTCAATCGGATCAATCTGTCGTTATTCACGCAGTAATATCCATCCTTGTTTACACAAAGGATAGGCTCCGAGAACGTTTTCCCTTCATCTGAGGAGCGAACGAAATACGGCATACACAAAAGCTTGTCATCATTCATCGATTTGCGAAGATATAAAACACCAAGATCACCGTTTTCAAGGCGGATCAGGCTTGCCGACATGAGATTGAGCGCATCTTTATCTTTTTCAATCAAGATACGACTTTCTGACCAGGTTTCTCCTTCATCATAGGAATCAATCGCTTCAAGTCTTGCAATGGAATGGTCAGTCCAATCATCGCCGTAATACTTCGTATAAACGCACATGATACCCCCATCCCGAAGTCTGATGAACGAACATTCTCCGTTTCTGGGGTTGTGTTTTCCTGTTCTGAGAAAGCATACCTCTCTGCCTATTTGTTTCATTGCGCTGATCTCCTTTCAATTTTTGGGGAATTTCCTCCATGTTTTGAATACCCGCGAATTTTATTGAAAAAAAAAGCACACATTTGAAAAAATGTGTGCTTTTTCTGGCGGAGAAGGAGAGATTCGAACTCTCGAACCGTTTTACCGGTTACACGATTTCCAGTCGTGCGCCCTCGACCAGCTAGGCGACTTCTCCATATTCTTTTGTGCCGTCTCGCTTGACGGCTTAGATATTCTATCACAAACATATTTATTTGTCAATACCTTTTTCAAAGTTTTTTAGATTTTTTTGTATTTTATTTTCAAAAAAAGAAAATCAAGAATTATTCCTATTTTTTCAAAAAACCTATTGACAAATTCGAATTTTATGCTATAATAAAAACAGGAATGATTCCTAAGACATTTCAAGAAAGGACGGTGTCCTTCCCTATGAAACATTCCAAACAACGCGATGCGATCTTAGAAAATCTGCGTGCTCGATACGATCATCCCACAGCGGAAATGGTCTATTTAAGCTTGAAAGAAGAAATTCCCAATATCAGTCTCGGAACCGTCTACCGAAATCTCGCTCTTCTTTGTGAGATCGGCGATATCATCAAGGTCGGCGCCTCTGAAGACGGCAAAGAACATTACGATGGACACACACATCCCCATTCCCATTTCTTCTGTGAAAACTGCAAAGAAATTTATGATTTGGATGTTTTCTTGGATGTTCAAGCCATTGAAAAAGAACTCGGCGCAGAAATTCATTACGCAAGCAACACATTTTACGGCAAATGCCGCAAATGTCTTGAATAAAGTGAGAAACCCTCGCTTCCCCAAGACAATCTGAACACTTTGAAAAAATTAAAAAATTTACTTATATTTTTGGAGGATTTTATTATGGCAAAATTCGTATGCAAAGTTTGTGGTTACATTCATGAAGGCGACGCGGCTCCCGCAAGATGCCCCCAGTGTGGCGTTCCCGCTGACAAATTTACAAAGATGGAAGAAAAAGCAATGACTTGGGCTACCGAACACGTTGTTGGTATCACCGAAGGCGTTTCCGAAGATATCATCAATGATCTTCGTGCAAACTTCAACGGCGAATGCTCCGAAGTTGGTATGTATCTCGCTATGTCCAGAGTTGCTTTCCGTGAAGGCTACCCCGAAATCGGTCTTTACTGGGAAAAAGCTGCTTTTGAAGAAGCAGAACACGCAGCTAAATTCGCAGAAATTCTCGGCGAAGTTGTAACTTCCAGCACCAAGAAGAATCTCGAAATGAGAGTTGACGCTGAAAACGGCGCAACCGCAGGCAAGTTTGATCTCGCAAAACGCGCTAAGGCTGCAAACCTCGATGCTATCCATGACACCGTTCATGAAATGGCAAAGGACGAAGCTAGACACGGCAGAGCATTCCAGGGTCTTCTCGAAAGATACTTCGGCAAATAAGCGGCATATTGCCGCACCCTAAAGCCGCCCATTGCAAGTGTAGTCTGACACCAATCGAATACAAACGGCGGAAACAGGATGCAGATATCAGTTAAAAAGGCTAAAAGTTTCTTCATAAACGACTCCTTGAAAGGGAACGACGAAAGTCGTTCCCTTTCATTTTTAACTTTCTCAGCGTATTGAATTTCGATTATTCCTTGCTCAATACTTTTTTCTGCCAAGACATTTTTCCGCACTTCGGGCAACGCATATATCTGGTTCTACCCATATGCATAGCTCCGAATACACTGCCATATTTGGGAATATGTCTGTGTCCACACTTTTGACATTCATAGTAGCCTGCTTTTTGCTCGATTTTTAATGCGAACGGTGTTGCGAGCAAAAGAGGAAGCAGACAAAGCCCCACGAGCAATCCGCCTTTCCATTCCGCCATCGGCACGATACTTACGATCACGATCGCGGCGATAAGCGGCAAAACAGCAACGATGCCCAAGACGATTTCCAAGTTGAGCAATCTCCTGTCAGCTTCTTCCTTTTGCTTGACCATTTCAAGCAAATTGTTTTCCATTTCTTTGTCGTAACGTTCCATGGTAACTACCTCCCCACTTAATAAATCGTTTACGGTGATTTTAAGAATATCACAAAGTTCAAGCATGATGGAAGAATCCGGAATGGATTTTCCCGTTTCCCATTTCGATACAGCCCGATCTGTGATATTCAGTTTTTCTGCCAACTGCATTTGTGTCAGGTTGACTTTTTTTCTGCATTCGGAAATGAATTTTCCGATTTTGATTTGGTCCATGAGATACCTCCTTTCATCTCCAATATACACGAAAAAACGCAAAAAATACACACACCGTCGGTTGAAGGGGGAGATATCAACCAACGGTAGAGTCTAAAATCCCATCTTTTTCGGCGTTTACATGGTCAAAACGATGGATTTTTTGGACATAGGCAAAAACACGAAACGTCTCCGTTTCGTGTTTTTTGCTTTATGTCCATTGCGTATCCCAACGGGATTTATAAGCAAATTGTACGCTTTCTCTCATTTCGGAATGAGGGCGAGACTGCTCCATATCTGCTTTTTCACGAAGCATCGTTTCAAAAAGGACCTCATCCATAGGAAGCAAGATTTCGTTTCTCGTCCAAGAGGAAAGATACGCCGCATTGGAAAGAGAAAGCTCGTTTATCGCTTCATAGCCCGATGCGATCAGCGCTTCTCCACGCAAAATATGCGCGGCAAAATTCGCTAAGATCGCAATATGGCCATTCCGCTTTTCCTCATAATATTCTGCGGTCGTAATTTCGTTTTGAACGGAATCTGCGGAATAACGGTATTCCCTTTCGTCCATCGAAAGTTTTGTATGCGTCAGCTTGCCGTTTTCGACGACGAGCTTACCTTTTGTTCCTGCGATCTCCAAGCGATTCGTACCGGGATATTCCCCCGTCGTGGTGAGAAAGACCGCCGTCGCACCGTTTTCGTACCTTGCAAATAAGCTGACATCGTCTTCGACCTCAATATGATGATATTTGCCCTCGTCGCACTTCGCATAGACCGCAGAAGGCATACCGCATATCCATTGCAAAAGATCCAAATTGTGCGGTGCTTGATTGATGAGAACACCGCCGCCCTCGCCGCTCCAAGTGGCGCGCCATGTTCCCGAATCGTAATAGCTTTGCTTGCGATACCAATTCGTAATGATCCAAACGATGCGCTTCAGCTCGCCAAGCTCGCCCGAGGAAACGATCTCATGGGCTTTGCGAAAAAGCGTATTCGTACGCTGATTGAACATCACACCGAACGCTTTTCCGCTTTCCTTTGCCGAGCGCATCATCTCACGAACAGCAAAGCAGGAGACGCCTGCCGGCTTCTCCGTCAAAACGTGCAGTCCTGCCGCAAAGGCTTTTTGCGCGATAGGCGGATGGAAATAATGCGGTGTGGCAATGATGATCGCCTCCGCAAGACCGCTTGCAAGAAGCGCATCCGCGTCCTCAAAAACGGGGATATCGGGATAAAGCGCTTGGATCTCCTCTCGTCTTTTCGGGTTGTTATCGCAAAGCGCGGCAAGGACCATGCCCTCTACATTTCCTTGCGAGATCGCCGCGGCGTGTGCCGAGCCAATATTGCCGACACCGATGATACCGATTTTTATATACGCTTTCATATCAAGAACCAAACGTATCACTCATATCGGCGGCAATCGTTTCCGTAACGTTTGTTTTTCTTCTCGACGTTGCAACGCGCTTCATCAGTTCTTCATAATAGCGTTCATGATCAAATTCCGTGATATCCACAGTTTCGTTCATCCACGCAGAATAGTGCATCGCGTTGGAGATGGAAAGACCGTTGATGCCTTCAATGCCCTCGGCAACGAGCGGCGTACCATGCAAAATCGCCGAAGCAAACGCATTCATGACGCCCTTATGCTGCGGATTTTCGCCGTCGGTCTCCACTTCCGTCTTCTGGAATTTCGGCTGACCGAAGGGATTTTTGTTCGTCGCGGAAAATTCAGGCTCGCTGATTTCGGATTTCCACATCGTAAGGCGGTTATCCTCCGCAACAAGCTTACCCTTTTCCATCGAAATTTCAAAGCGGTTCGTCCCTGGTGCATCGCCTGTTGTCGTGATGAAAACGCCTGTCGCGCCGTTTTCATATTCCACGTATGCCGTTACGTCGTCCTCGACCTCGATATCATGCCATTTACCGAAATGCAAATGCGCGTGAACCTTTTTCGGCATACCGCATATCCACTGCCAAAGGTCGAGATTATGCGGACATTGATTCAGCAGAACACCGCCGCCCTCGCCGCTCCAAGTGGCGCGCCAATCGCCCGAATCATAATACGCCTGTGCGCGATACCAGTTGGTAATGAGCCAGTTCGTGCGCTTGATGGCGCCAAGCTCGCCGCTTTTGACGATCTCTCGCATCTTACGATAAATGCAGTTCGTTCTCTGATTCATCATGATACCAAAGACCACGTCATGCTTTTTGGCACATTCGTTCATTTCAAGAACCTGCTTGGTGTAAACACCTGCGGGCTTTTCGATGAGAACGTGAATACCTGCTTCCATCGCCATCATCGCATATTTCGGGTGGTCGTAATGCGGAACGGAAACGAGAAGCGAATCGATAAGACCGCTTTCGAGCATTTCCTTCGCATCTGCAAAGGTCGGGAGAGTTTCTCCTGCAATTTCCTTTGCCCATGCAAGTCTTTCGGGTTTCAGATCGCAGACCGCTCCAAGCATGATCTCGGGGCATTCGCCATTCACGATACGCTTCACGTGGTCGCCGCCGATGTTACCGACACCTAAAATTCCAAGTCTAATTTTTTCCATATGTCAATCCTTTCTTCATCTCAAGCCGAGAGAGATGAGATAATCATAGCTTTTTTTGAGACAGTCGAACGGGTCCTCCTCATAGCAATCATCCTGCTCCACGAGAAGATATTTTGCACCCGCATTTTCTGCCGCCGCGATGATCTTTTCAAAATTCATATTGCCGTGTCCAACGGGTGCCATGCGGTTCTGGTTGTTAAAGGTCGCGGTCATATCCTTGAGATGCAAACATTCCACACGATCCTTGAGCTTTGCAAGCCAATCGCAAACGTCCGCACCCGCGAACTGCGCCCAATAGGTATCAAACGTGATCCCGAGCAGATCAGAAGAAAATTCTTCCAAAATTTTATCCATAAAGAGCTTTCCGTCCGCACTTTTGGTAAATTCAAATGCGTGGTTATGATAAAAGAGCTTGTGTCCGTTTGCTTTCATGATCTCCGCCGCAGGTCTAAAATCATGGACGAATTTTTCATAGATCTCATCCGTAACCTTACCGCCGCCGGGCATTGCGCCAAGTCCGATATAGGGGCATCCGAAGATATCGTGATTTTTGCAGACGGTTTCGGTATTTTCGATGATCTCTTGCGGCTTCGTATGCGTCAAAACACAGGCAAGTCCATTCTTCTTGAGTTCATCGCGGAGCCATTCCGCTTCATAATCGCAAGTCCCCGAAACTTGAACGACCTTGTAGCCGATATCGGCAACCCTTTTGAGCGTTTCGGAAAAACCGCTAAGATCTTTTGCAAAATCGCGTACTGTAAAAAGCTGTGCGCCAATAACCATTTTCTTTCCCTCACTTCATATTGCTTAAAATTGCTTTGAGCGCTTCAGTTGCCGCGTCAAAGGCTTCATCGTTATCTTTGTAATGTGAAACACCAAGGCTCGTAATCTTACCGTTTTCGAGTGCCGCAAGTCCCGTAAAATCAAAGAGATGGGGTTCAAGCGTCATGACCTCGCCGCCACGCGAAAGATATTCCTTGACGATATACGGTACGTTGCCAAGTCCCACCCCGGCAGGCACGACCGTGCCGTCCAAGACGGCGTCCTTGATATGCAGATATTCCACGTAATCCTTCAGCATTTCCCATGCCTTTTTGGTATCCACACCGCACTGCACGAAATTCGCAGGGTCAAAGACCGCGCGAAGCTTCGGAAACGCCCGATGAAGCGCAAGACAGTTTTCCGCATTTTCTCCGAAAATATCCTTTTCGTTTTCATGACAAAGCATGATATGCGCAGGCGTTACGGAAAGAAGCTTTTCAATTTTTTCAAAGACGAGCGCTTTCGTTTTCTCCGCTTCCATTCCCTCTGTGGGAAAAAAGCTGAACATACGAATATGCTTCGCGCCGAAGACATCCGCCGTTTCCAAGATGCGCTTGAAATCGTCGAGATGCGTTTCAAAATCACCGTCAAGCGCGATCTTTCCGATCGGAGAGCCCATGGACCAAACGGCAATGCCGTTTTCATCCAGTATTTTTTTGATTTCTTGTGCTTCACACGCGGTGATATCCTTGATGTTTTTTCCATTGACACCGCGGATCTCAAGAAAAGATATTTCATTTCGGCGAAGCGCCGCGACCTGCCCCGAAAGGCTTGGAGATGCTTCATCCGCAAATGCACATAACTTCATAAGCAAAGAACTCCTTTTCATTCTTAATGTTATACATAGTATATCATGTTTTCTTTTACAATAAAATTGCAATTTTGAATATTTATATTGCATTTTTGCGCATTATGCGTTAAAATATTTTCATGTTATGAAAGGAGATATCATCATGCCGACCATAACCGAATGCTTGGGAAAAAATTTTCAACTCCATCATGCCATAGATAATCCCCCGAAAATGAAAGATTATTTTATGCATATGCACGACAATTATGAAATTTTTTGTTTTGTCTCGGGAAATGCTCACTATATGGTGGAAGGAACGGTATACGAGCTCTTTCCCGGTTCTTTGCTTTTGATGCGCCAATCCGAATCACACACGCTCATTTTGGATGGTTTTGAACGCTATGAACGCTTCACACTCAATTTTCGTTATGAGCTTTTTGAGCATAGCGTGTTTTCTCCTTCACTTTTGCGCCCATTTCATGACCGCCCTCTTGGAAAGCGCAATTTATATTTACCGAGCGATCTCAGCGGTATCGATACCTTGTCCTGCTTTCGTAAGATCTGCGAAGAATCGAAGATCCTTCCGAAAGAGGAAGTTCTTTTGGCCAATCTTTCCGCGTTGCTATGCGCGATCAATGTCGCCTTCATCCGAAATGAAGAAAGTCTATCCCCGAAAAACACCAAGATCGGCAACAAAATCATCGAATACATCAATGAAAATCTGCTTTCCGAGCTTTCTTTGCAAACGCTTTCCGAGCATATCCACATGAGCCCTTCACAGCTCAATCGCATCTTCAAAGAAGCAACAGGCTCCTCTGTCTATCATTACATTCTTCTCAAACGTATGATTCTGGCAAGAGAGATGATCGCCAATGGCGAAAGCGCACAAAACGCGGCGCTTTCCTGCGGATTCCATGATTATTCCTCTTTTTTTCGCCTTTACAAAAAGAATTTCGGAACTGCTCCCACAGAAAAAAGGAAAATTTGACAAAGAAAAAACCATCTTTTGCAACACCTGCGATAGAGCGGACGCCGCAAAAGATGGTTTGTTTTTTATTCAACAATGGCATATGTCAACCATTCATAATGTAATTTGGTGCCGATATCCACACCCATCGGCAATAAATAAAGCGCAATGAAAAGCTCATCCGCATCGCTGTCGATCTCGCGCAGATAAGCATATTCACCCTCGATTTTCGTTACGATATAATCCTTGGGTTCCATAATAACTCCTTTATCTCGACTTTTATATATCTCAAATCCATGCCTTGCATGAACGCTTTTCTACAACAAAAACCTCTCCGCTTGGAGAGGTTTTGTTTCTTATGCCAAATTATTCAGCAACAACTTCGTCTTCAGCAGCAACTTCTTCAGCTGCTACTTCTTCGTCTTCACGAGCGAAGAGATCGCCGTCGAGTTCGTCTTCGCAACCGAATTCGCAGCAGTCGCAATCTTCATCGTCGCAACCTACGCAACCGAAAGAAAGTTCTTCTTCCTGCTTGCAATCGTAGAGGAGGTAACCACCTGCAGCGCCGCTGACAGCAGCAAGTGCAAGGAACGCACCTGCAACGCTCTTTTTCTTACCAAGAAGAATAAAGAACATAACAACAGAGCAAACCGCCTGAACGAGAAGAGAAATGCCTACATAGAGTTTTGTTTTCTTAAACATAATGAAAATCCCCTTTCATAAATTATTTTGTTTTTATTTTAGCTTTTTATGCTAAGCTTTTCAAATATGCATTGATGAAACCGTCGATATCGCCGTCCATCACTGCGTTGATGTTACCGTTTTCAAAGCCGGTACGTGTATCTTTTGCCAAGGTATACGGCATAAAGACATAAGAACGAATCTGAGAACCCCATTCGATTCTCGCTTTTTCGCCGCGGATATCTTCAATGCGGTCGAGATTTTCTCTCGCCTTGATCTCCGCAAGCTTACTTTTCAGCATACGAAGTGCTGTTTCTTTGTTTTGAAGCTGGCTTCTTTCCGTCTGACAGCCGACAACGATGCCCGTAGGCTTATGCACGATACGGATCGCAGAGTCGGTCTTATTGATATGCTGACCGCCGGCACCGCTGGAACGGTGAGCCGTAACTTCAATATCCTCTTCACGAATTTCGATATCCACGCTGTCGTCAAGCTCGGGAGTTACTTCGCAGGAAGCAAACGAGGTCTGTCTTCTGCCGGAAGCATCAAAGGGAGAAACACGAACAAGACGGTGAACACCGTGTTCGCTCTTCAAAAAGCCATATGCATGAGGTCCTTCGACCATGATGGTAGCACTCTTGATGCCTGCTTCATCGCCGTCAAGCCAGTCCATCAGCTTTACGGTGAAGCCGTGCTTTTCTGCCCAGCGAGTATACATACGGTAAAGCATGAGCGCCCAGTCCTGAGCCTCTGTACCGCCCGCGCCGGGGTGGAGAGAAACGATGGCATTGCAGGAGTCATATTCGCCGGAAAGAAGCGTTTCAAGGCGCATCTTTTCTTCGATGGCAGTGATTCTTTCGACCTCCGCCAAAACTTCTTCCACAACGCTTTCGTCGTTTTCTTCGATACCCATTTCCGCAAGCGTCAAAGCATCTTCGAGCGCGGTCTTGAGTTCTTCGTATTCTTCAAGTGTATCTTTGATCTGTTTAAGTTCACGCAGAATCTTGCTCGAATTCGCCGCATCGTCCCAGAAATTCGGAACCATGGTCTTCTGCTCGAGCTCTTCGGCGTCATCTTTGATCTTATCGATTTTTAATGCCGAAGCCAATTCCTTCACGTCATCCTTCATAGCAAGGAGCGTTCTCTTGGCTTCTTCCAACTGAATAATCAAGTGTTAGTCCTCCGAGTTTATAGCAATCAAATTTATCTTTATTTTATATTATATCAAATAATTTCCGTTTTGTAAACTGTTTTTTCTATAAAACTACGGTTCTTTGTGATGATTTTTGCAGGGACTTTCAAACATACCCTTCATCGAAACCCAAAGCTTACCGTCTTTTATCTCACGGAAACCGATTGCTTTTGCACCGCGCGTTTCCTCTCCCTCGAAATATGCTTCATGAATACCGCAAAGATCGATGAAATTGAGCGTAGCTCGTCCCATAATGATGAGCGCTTCCAGATCATCCGTGCCGACGGTATTGCAAAGATCGTAAAGATGCCCTGCATCTTCTATGATACGAAACTGCGAAATACCAACGGGTGCACCGTTATCGTAAGCGGAATACGCAAGTGCCTCGGGTCTGTAAACAGCACCGCAAAGCTCGCAAAGAGCCTTCTGTGCCGATTTATCCTGTATCGGTTTGATTTCCAACATTGTTTTTGAAATTCCTTTTGTTCTTTTTTTTGGGGCTTATCTCAATTTTTAAGAGATTCTACCTGTGCACGCGTGAGATGTCTCCAAGCACCGATGGGCAGATTGCCAAGCTTGACATCTCCGATGGAAATGCGCTTGAGTGCCATAACGTGCAGGTCAAGCTGCTCGCACATTTTACGGATCTGACGGTTTCTGCCCTCATAAAGCTTCATAGAAAGCACCGTAAAATCCTGTTTTCTGGTAACGACGCCGATCTCCACGGGCTTCGTTTCATAACCGTCGATCACCATCGGTCTGCCAAGCCTTTCGATCTTTTCCGCATCCACCTCACCGCGGATCTTCACGTGATAGATCTTCGGCTTATGGAATTTCGGGTGCATCAAACGGTTGGCAAGCGCGCCGTCGTTTGTAAAAAGCAAAAGTCCTTCCGATTCGAGGTCGAGACGCCCGATCGGATATACGCGAACGCCAACGTCCTGCACGAGTTCCGCAACACAGGGACGGCCCATTTCGTCGCTCATCGTCGTAACGTAGCCAACGGGCTTATTGAGCATGATGTAGACCTTTCGAACGTTGCGACCCCCTTCAGCACCGACGCGATGACCGCCGTATTCCACTTTGTCATGCGCGGGATCGATCTTCATACCGATCTCCGCAATTCTGCCGTTCACCTTGATCTTTCCGCGTTTGATCTCTTCCTCCGCGGCGCGTCTTGACAAGATGCCCTGCTCCGAAAGATATTTTTGAAGACGCATTTCTTCCATAGAGAATCCTCCATGCCGTGAATATCACAGCCTCATTATTTTTATATTCAAGCTTTCATTTGAAAAAATGAAAGCAATTTTTCAAACCAATTCTGTTCCTTAGGGCTTTCGGGAACCGTTTCCTTTGCCACAAGCGGAGCACTTCCGATCTCTGTATCCTCTGCAAAAAAACGAACTGTCCCGAGCACACGCCCTTTTTCGATACCGCCGTATACAAAACGAGGCAGCTCAAAGACGGCACGAATCTCTCCGTGTTCTTTCGGCAAGGATACCGTGATCTTTTCGACATTTTCAACCATGACCGAGGCTTGGATACCGCCGCAAACGGGTATCTCATAAGAAATCTCACCGATATCCGCAAGCGTTACCGTTTCATAAAGAGAAAAGCCGTAGTCAAGGAGCGCACGATGATCGACCCAATCGTTTCCGTCATCGAGTGTTACGCAGATCAGCGTTACGCCGTTCTGCTCTGCCGCAGAAACGAGCGTCCTGCCGCAAGCACGAGTATACCCCGTCTTCACGCCGATGACATCGTCGTATTCTCGCACCAAGCGATTGTGATTGACAAGAAGCCTCGTTGCTTCTCCGTTATGGAGAGGGATCGCCTTTTTTTCCGTGCCGACGATCCTTCGAAACGTTTCATTCTCGAGCGCTGCCGCCGCGATCTTCGCAAGCTCATATGCCGTCGTGTAGTGCGTTTCACCGTCAAGCCCGTGAGGATTGTCAAAATGCGTTGCCGAAAGTCCAAGCTCGTCTGCTTTTTCATTCATAAGCGCCACAAAGCCTTCCACACTTCCCGAGATCGCATACGCGATGGCTTCCGCCGCATCGTTCGCACTTTGCAGCATCAACGCATACAAAAGCGTTTCCATCGTGATCTGTTCCTCGGGAAAGAGGTATATCGATGAGCCCTCTATACCGCATGCCTCGGGCGCGACGATCACAACCTCATCCAAGCTCGAATGCTCTAAAGCCACGAGCGCCGTCATGATCTTGGTCGTGCTCGCCATACCGCGCCTTGTGTTTTCGTCCTTACCGTATAGAATTTGTCCGCTTTCCGCATCGATGAGCACCGCGCTTCTCGCGGAGACCGTCGGCATGCCGGATGCCGAGACGCTATATGCAAAAAGTCCAAATATCCATATAAGTCCTATCAAAATCGCCGTTTTTTTCATATATACTCCCCCATTTTGTTGCCTTATACACATACATATGAGGAAGGATATTCGACTATGACAGCAAGGTATATCGTTTTTTCACGCGCATCTATACGCGGCAAATATTTTTCTTTTATTCTGCCGCAGGCGCTTCTGTGGGCTCAGCTTCCGTTTCCGCAGACGCTTCTGCAGGTGCTTGCGCATCCTTATCGTCTGCCTTTTTCTTTTTGGAGCCAACGATGGATTTGATCTTCTCAATGATTTCAGGTGCTCTGTCAATGAGCGTATCGATGGATGCGCCGACCGTGCTCATCGGAGCCGAACCCGTGGGATTGGCAATGCTGAGCAATTCTACACTGCCGTCAGCAGAAACTACGAGAAAAGCCTGAGGCGTAACCGAAATGCCCGTACCGCCGCCGCCGCTGAAAACGTTTTTGCCGTCTCCGCCCGTTTTACCGGAAAAATCATTGCCGCCGCCGGCAAAGCCGACGGAAACCTTGGAAACGGGAATGATGGTCGTTCCCTGCGGTGTCGTTACGGGTATCCCGATAACGGTGCCCGAATCCGCGATACCGCGGATGCTGTCGAGAGACGATTCGATCATCTCGCTGATTTTATTCTTTTGTGCTTGTTTCTGATTATCCATACAAAATATCCTTTCTGACCTCGGTCAGTTATTTTTGATCTTGAGTAGACTGAGACGGCTTTTCCGCTTTCGCGGGCGCCTTAGGCTTGGCTGTCATTTTTGCCTTGACAAAAGCAAGTCCCGCCGCCATGACCATATGGAGAACGCCCCATATCGTGATCGAAAAATCGATTGCAATATCCGCCTTGGTCTTTTCACCGAGGAAATCGGCGTAGACGTTGACAGGCGCATTTCTTTTGATGCTGAATTTGGTTACTCTGCCAAGACGCTCAAAAAGCGTCGAGGAAAGCCCCGTAACGGAACCATACAGGATCGCGGTCTTTGCCGCATCCTTCGTTCCGACGGTGATCTCATATCGTAAAATGCGGACACGGAAATGCTTTGGAAACTTACGAAGCACCGCCGCCACAAGCTTCAGAATAAGCTTGACCAGCCCAATGATGTCGCGCATCGATTTTTTTGGTTTTTCTCCGGATGATTTTTTTGCCTGTTTTTTGGGAGATTTCACGGCTTTTTTCGCCGTTTTTTTCGATTTTTTTGCCGTTTTGGTTTTCTTTTTCCGCTTTTTCATCGGAAAAAGCGCGTATTTGATAAACAAAACCCGTGCATAAACACGCACATCCGAATTCGCTTCGATCACCACATGAGCGGGTATGGAAAAAAGCAGGGCAAAAAAAGCAACGATACAAAGAATGATGATAAGCGCCGTCATACTGCATCTCCATCCGCGATCTTCAGCGGCGGCAGTTCGGAGAGATCGGAAAGTCCGAACACTCTGAGAAACGTTTCCGTCGTTCCGTAAAGGCGCGGTCTGCCCGGAACGTCAAGTCTTCCCTTTTCCTCGATCAGCTCTCTCTCTGTCAGCACGCCGACGGAATAAGCGCTATCCACACCGCGCACCTGCTCGATATAAGCACGGGTAACGGGCTGGTTATACGCCACGACCGCAAGCGTTTCGAGCGATGCCTTGGAGAGATTGCCTCCGTCCTTGACGCCAAGCGCCTCCTTGACATAGGGAGCAAAAACTTCCTTGGTTACGAGCTGACACGCCTTTCCGAGAATCAGAAGCTGGATGCCTCTCGGCAGTCCGCAGGATTCGTATTCCTTGGCGTATTCGGCGGCAAGAGACTCTACTTCCTCTTCGGAGATCCCCATTACGTATGCAAGCTTTTCAAACGTTACGGGATGCCCCGCCGCAAAAAGGACAGCCTCCATGATGCGTTTGGCTTCTTCCTTTGTCATAAGCTTTCCTTCAAGCATCTGTCTCCGCCTCCTTTTCATCGCGTTTATGTGTCAAATTGAAATTCAAAATAATATTGGAATTGGTTACGTCCCCGATCTCCTTTTGCAGGGTGATTCTGCCGACCTTCAAAAGCTCAAGCGTTGCATAAAAGATCGCTACGATCTCCGAGCGGCTCGTTGCATCCTCAAAAAGCTCATCAAAATGCGCCGAGCGGCGTCGATACATAAAGCGCAGGACAGACAGCACCTTTTGCGAAACGGGTACGATGGGACGTTTGATGATGGGATTGATCTTATCAATGGGGCGCTCCTCCGGCAGACGGTTTCGTTCACCCATACGGAGAAGCAATTTTTCCAAAGCGCGGGTGAGTATCTGTGCATCCATCTCCTCCAAAACACCGCGATCGGGCTTGATCTCGTCGGTATCCTTTTCGAATCTGCCCGAGAAATCATCTTCTCTTTCAGAAAGCCAGCTTGCGATCTCCTTTGCGGTCTTATATTCCATAAGAACACGCACGAGCTCTTCTCGGGGGTCTTCCTCTTGCTTGGGAAGAAGCATTCGGCTCTTGATATACATCAGCTCCGATGCCATCGTGATAAATTCGCCCGCGATCTCCATATCCATACGTTTCATTTCTTCCACGTATTCCATGTATTGATCAAAGATGATGGCGATCTGAATATCGCGGATATCCATTTTATGTTTTGCGATAAGAGAAAGAAGAAGATCAAGAGGTCCTTCAAAAACCTCCATTTTGAAAACGAGCTGTTCCAAGCATACCTCCGAGGTCGCAAGTTGCGAAAATCAGTTAAAACCGAAAGAATGGAATCAAACGAATAAGAGAAACGATGCCGTTAAAGAGCCACATGGAAACCGTATCCAACACGCCATTGAAGGCACCGAAAGCAAGCAAAACGAAAAATCCGATCATAATATAGCGTTCATAACGCATAAGTCCGAAATAGACCTTCGTGGGAAGAAAGATGTACGCAATGCGTGAGCCGTCGAGCGGCGGGATCGGGATCAGATTGAATACGGCAAGACAAACGTTCAAAATAGAAAACTGCTGCAAGAACACAAAGAGCAGATACATCAGCTTGCCGCCAACTTCCATTTCAAGCGGTGTGCCGAAAAGTGCGGTGTACCAAAGCGCAGCAAACGGAAGCGCATCCGCAGAAAGAGAATAAAAGAAATACACGATATGCAAAAGAAGCATACCGAAAAGCGACATGAGGACATTCGAAACGGGTCCTGCCGCCGCCACGAGCGCCATATCACGGCGCGGTTTTTTATAATATCTTGCGTTTACGGGAACAGGCTTTGCCCAACCGAAATGAAACAAGATCATGCAGATCAGACCGATGGGGTCGATATGCTTTACAGGGTTGAGCGTCAGTCTGCCGAGATTTTTTGCCGTCGGATCGCCGAGCTTATAGGACATCCAGCCGTGCGCACATTCATGCACGGCAAGCGCCAGAAATACACCCGGGATCGAAAGCAGTATCGAAATCAAATAGTTCGCATCCATCATAGGGATTTTTTCCTTCTTATACCATTATTTTTTCGTAGTAAGATCGGATAAGATTGTCAAAAGCTCCTGCTTGCCCGTACCGTTTTGCGAAGAAAACATCACAACCTTGATCTTTTCGTCGGCATAGGGGGGATTGAGATAGGGGTGGCTCTTAAGCGCCTCGAAATTGGCGTTTCTCGCCGTCGTGCCGAGCTTGTCGGATTTCGTTGCCACGACGACGTAGGGTACGTGGTTGGCGTTGAGCCAATCGAGCATCATATAATCGTCCTCTGTGGGACCCACCTTGAGGTCGATCAGCTGAAAGACCATCTGCATCGTGCCTGCTTCGAGGTAATCGTTGGTAAGTCCTGCCCAAACGCGGCGCGAATCCGCAGAGCGGCGCGCATAGCCGTAGCCCGGAAGGTCGACGAGATAGAGCTTTTTGTCAACCTCATAGAAGTTGATGGTAATGGTCTTACCGGGCTGTGCGCTGGTGCGGGCAAAGCTCTTTCTGCCGAGCAAGGTGTTGATCAGCGAGCTTTTACCGACGTTGGAACGACCCGAAAGGGCGATCTGCACGTGTCCGTCGCGCGGAAATTGGTCTTTTCTGCCTGCCGTCATTTTGAGAACGACGTTTTGCATATTTAGCATGGTTACATTTCTCCTCTATTTTGATAGGGATCTTTTTCAAGCGCAATGAGGAGCGCTTCTTTTGCGTGGGAAACGGGGATGATCTCCACGTTGTTCTTGACCTCGTCTGCAATTTCCGCAATATCTTTTTCGTTGTCCTTGGGAATGAGAATGGTCTTCACGCCTGCAAGGTATGCCGCCATCGTTTTTTCGCGGAGTCCGCCGATCGCCATGACCTTACCGTGGAGCGTGATCTCACCCGTCATGGAAACGTCGCGTCTTGCGGGAATGCCCGTCAGCTCGCTGACGAGCGCAGTGATCATCGTGATACCTGCGGAAGGGCCGTCCTTGGGAACTGCACCCTCGGGAACGTGGATATGAATATCCTTTGTTTTATGGAAATCGGACGCGATGCCGAGCTTTTCGGCTTCACGGCGTATGTAGCTGATCGCCGCCTTTGCGGATTCCTTCATCACGTCGCCAAGCTGACCGGTAAGCTCAAGATGACCGCTTCCGGGAAGCGCCATCGCTTCGATCTTGAGAAGATCGCCGCCCAGCTCAGTCCACGCCATGCCGTTGACGATACCGATCTCATTTTCTGCGGAAATGGTATCGCGCAGGAGCTTCTGCTCGCCAACAAAGGAGGAAAGGTTCTTTTTCGTTACGCGAACGCTCTTTTTCTCCTCGCAGGAGATGATCTTCGCCGCACGGCGGCAGCATTTTTCGATCTGACGTTCGAGATTACGCACGCCTGCTTCTCTCGTATAGCAATCGATAAGCTCGTAGATCGCTTCGTCGTCCATCTTGAACATACGGGCGAGAAGTCCGTGCTTTTTCATCTGCTTGGGAATGAGATGGTTGCGTGCGATGGCATATTTTTCGGGGCGCGTATAGGCGCGAAGCTCGATGACCTCCATTCTGTCGAGAAGCGGACGGGAGATGGTTTCGAGGCTGTTCGCCGTCGTAATGAACATACAGTTGGAAAGGTCGATGGGAAGCTCCACGAAGTTATCGCGGAAGGTCTTATTCTGTTCGCGGTCGAGGACCTCGAGCATCGCAGAAGCAGGGTCGCCGCGCATATCGCTTGCCATTTTGTCGATCTCATCGAGCAAAATGAGGGGGTTATTCGCTTTCGCCTCGATCAGCGCATTGACGATTCGACCGGGCATCGAGCCGATATAGGTCTTTCGATGACCGCGGATCTCCGCTTCGTCATGCACACCGCCGAGGGATACGCGGACGAATTTGCGGTTCGTAGCGCGCGCGATGGAGGTTGCAATCGAGGTCTTACCCGTTCCGGGAGGACCGACAAGACAAATGATCTGACCTTTCAGCTCGGGATTGAGTTTGAGCGCGGCGAGATATTCAATGATGCGCTCCTTGACCTTGGTGAGTCCGTCGTGATCCTCGTCGAGGATCTTCTGCACCTCGGGAATGTCGATGCGTTCCTCGGTCGCGGTGAGATACGGAATTTCAAGGCAAATTTCAATATAGTTGCGAAGAACGGTATTTTCCGCAGAACCGAACGGGATACGCGCAAGGCGCTTGATCTCCTTGGTGAGGGTCTGCTTGACCTTTTCGGGATAATTACCCTTTTCGAGCTTTTCGGCAAATTCGCGCAGGTCATCGTCATCGTATTCGTCATCGTCGCCAAGCTCTTCATGAATCACCTTGAGCTGTTCACGAAGATAGTAGTCTCTTTGATTCTTTTTCATTCGCTCGTCGACTTCTTTTTTGATGGCGGCGCGCTCTTCGAGGATGGCTTTTTCCGCTTCGAGCATATTGATGAGCTTACCCGCTCTTGCGGTCGCGGAAAATTCTTCAAGGAGGGTCTGTTTGTCGTCCACGTCGGGCAGGAGATTTTCCGCCGCAAAGTCGCAAGCCTGACCAAGGTCGCGGATGCTATCGAAAAGAAGCCAAAATTCTCTGGAAAACTTCGGCGCATATTTCGAGAAATCGTGCATAATGCCCTTGATCTCACGAAGAAGTGCACGGGAACGAAGCTCGCCGTCGTCCTCGTTTACGGTCTTTTCAAAGATTTCCGCGGTCTGCATCTTTTCGTCCGTAAAGCCCGTCAAAACCGCTCTGGCAAGCGGCTCGACGACAACACGGAAAATTCCGCTCTGGGTCTTGACGACCTGCTTGATCCTCGCGGTAACGCCGACGCTATGAATACCGCTTAAATCGATGGCTTCTTCCATCGGGTCTTTCTGACATACGATGAAAACGGGTGTACCCTCTTTTGCGGCGGTTTCAAATATTTTTTTGGCAGGACCTTTATCCAAATCGATGGTCATGGGAATCCCAGGGAATGCCACGAGATTTCGCATGATGGCACACGGCATCGTGTGCTTTTTGATGCTTTCTGTTGTAATCATAATCTGAGTCTATCCTATTCCTTTCGGCTATCTATCATAAGCGCGGTCATACGCGCAGAAAGAGAAGCATTTTTCTGTTTTCAAAAATACTATACATAGTTTATTATATCACATAATCTTTTCTTTTTCCATAGTTTTGGGAAAATAAATGTTAAATTACTGTGAAATCCCGAACATTTTCCGCAAAACGAAAGGAGGCTCATGCCTCCTTTTCAAGCCAAAAACCAATACGGCTATATAAAGATATTCAATACGGAGAATCTTTGATTTGTTTTAGCAAATCCTCAAAAGACTCGGCAACGGGAATCAAGTCATGCAAAGAAAGCGTACACATTTCATCTTCCTCCGCATCCATCGTTTCATGATCCCAAAAATAGATTTTCCCATAGGTATCCGCCGCCAAAGATATACAAATCAAATTTCCGAAATCGGGGTCAGCGATCGGAACACAGTTCTTGGGCAAACGTTCTTGATACCAACCATATACCGTTTCCATATCGGCGCAATCATCATCAGAAGTACCGTAAAAATACCGAACCATACATCCATTATCGGGAAGCGGGAGCATGTTCGGCTCCAATTCACCATCGTTATAGCGTTTCAAATAAGATATGAAAGCATCGGGAAAAGAAAATCCCCATCGCGCACAAAACGCAGCCCATCTTTTCGTGTCAAATTTCTTTTCCGCTGGGTTGACTTTCACCATGTGTCATCACCTCATTTGATAAAATTCACAACGATCATCGCCGCACCGAGCACGGTCAGTACCACGCCAGTTGCGCGGTTCATGGTCTTGGGCGTAGATTTGTTGGCAAATCTTGCCGCCACCTGTGCGCCGACAAAGGTAAAGAGCACACAAAGCACAAGTGCGATAAGGTCGGGCATCGCGCCGTCCAAAACGAAATGCGAAACGGCACCCGTAAGCGCGGTAAAGGTCATGATGAAAACGCTCGTACCGACCGCCGTCTTGAGGTCATACCCAAGCACGCTCGTCAGCACAAGGAGAAGCATCATACCGCCGCCCGCGCCGATAAATCCGCAGATAAAGCCGATGAGCATACCGCAGATGAGGGACTGAATAAACTTCTGCTTCGCGCTCTTCTCCGCCATCGCCTCTTTCGTCGTCATAACGGGCTTCAAAATGAATTTCACACCGAGAAGAAACGTCATGAAAACAGAGAAAGAGCCCATCGTGGACGACGGAACGAGTGTGGCAACAAAACTACCGACCATCGTGAAAACGAGAACGGAAGCGAGCATGACAAGTCCGTTTTTGATATCCAAATTCTTATTTTTTCCGTATGTATAAGCGGAAACGGCAGAGGCGAGCACGTCGGAGGCAAGCGCGATACCGACCGCCTCGTAGGGGTCAAAGCCGAGGAATGTAATGAGCATCGGAGAGATGACAGCCGCCGCGGAAAGTCCCGAAAGACCCGTTCCGACCCCTGCGCCAAGCCCAGCCAAAAGACAAACGACAAATTTTAACATTTCAAAAAAATCCTTTCCAAATCAAAAAAAGCACAGCCGAAACAGAGCTGTTTCGGCTGTAAATGTCAATTATTTTTCGAGTTCACGAAATTCGGGAGCACCCGTAACTCTGTCTGCGAGTGTTTCCGCAAGCATAGCGTCGATGAAGGAAAGACGGAGAACTTCTTCGCCCATCATCTTTTCAACGTCTTTTACCGTATACACGTCGCCGTAATAAGCGGTATATTCTTCTGCGATCTTAGCAACGTCGCGCTTGTACTTGGCATCCGTATATTCAAGTTCAAGCTCCTTCATAAGAAGATGAACAAGGATATAGTTGTATGCAGCATCCTTCGCCATTTCTTCCACGTAGGTCTTATCGCTTCCGTTGGGATAGAGCTTTTCTTTCATTTCCGCCTTGGTATAGGTCTCGCCGTTTTCTGCGTAAGCAACGATCGCTTCAGAAACCTCACGCTTAACGTAATTCTCATAGATATCCTCGAAATCCGCAACGAGCTCCTCGGGGAGAGCGATCTGTGTGGAGTTGTCTGCGATATAATCTACGATCGCATAATCGATATAGTGCATGATGCGGTAGTATTCCTTGAGCTCCCAAAGATCAGTAAAGGGAGTGTTGTCGGAAATGATGGCACTGTCGTTTGCAACGTCGTCTACCTTGATGGAGAATACCGCTTCCTTACCTGCAAGGTCGGCTTCTCTGTAATCTGCGGGGAAGGTTACGGTGATATCGAACTTTTCGCCCTTCTTATGACCAACGAGCTGTTCTTCAAAGCCTTCGATAAAGCCGCCCTCGCCAACGACGAAGACGAAGTCCTTACCTGTGCCGCCGTTGAACGTTTTGCCGTCGATCTTACCGGTGAAGTCGATCTGGACGCTGTCGCCCATTTCGATCACTTTTTTGCTTTCCGCATATTTTTCGTAGAATTTCTGAAGATCTTCCGCAATATAGCTGTCGCTGTATACAGAAGGGATCACTTCCTTCACGTTGATCGTGAATTTTACGGTTTTGCCTGCAACCGCAGCATCCTCATAGTCCGCATCGATGGGCATTGTGAAGCTGAATGCTTCGCCAAGACGGATCAAACGGGGGGTATTGGTGCTCTTGGATGCATCATCAAGCTTATATGCAAGACCGTTTTCAAAAACGGAGTGGCTTGTATGACGGTATACGTCATAGTTCTTTACATAATCGGAATCGGTATCGTGTGTCCAAGCAGCGTATGCGCTGTAGGTACCGTCAGCGTTCTGCACCTCTGCAGTAACCGCAAAGCTGATGGTATAGCCGGTGTTTGCATAGAAGGTTTTTGTGTTTTCACCAAGGCTTACACGGTAAGCATTATAGTGTGCCGCGAGCTCATCGTAAGAAAACGATTCGATATCGCAAAGGGTTACATAGGATTCGAGATCCGCACCTTTGATATCGTATTTTCCGCATCCCGCAAAAAGCGAAACGCACATCACGAGAGCAAGCGCAAGAGAAAGCAATTTTTTCATAAAATTACAAGTCCTTTCTGATTCAAGCGTTTTTCGTATATTTGATAACTATATTATCATATCACATCTTCAAAAAAATTTCAACCTTTTTTCTTACAAATTCGAATAAAGATCAAAAACTTCATAAAAAAATCACAATTTCTTCATTTTCAACGCCAAATAACGCAAGGTTTGATTGAGCTTCGGAATATCGACCGCGCCATCCGCACCGATAACGGGAGATTCCAGCGTCAAGGTATCCGCGACGCAAGGCGGCATCTTCTCAAAAAGCGCATCAAAATCGATGATACCCTCGCCCGGATGAAGGATGGGACGGGTAACGCCCCACATATCGGGAACGGTCGTTCCGTTGTAGTCGCTGACGTGGATATGTCCGATGCGGTCCTGCCAAAGTGCGCTTTCAAAAAACGTGTCGATCTGCCCCATGAAATGGCAATGGCGCGTATCAAAGGTGAAGCGCACTTTGGGATAACGGCGCGCGATCTCGCTAACGTTTTCGTAGGGAGACGGCTTTCTGGCAGGCACGTTTTCCACGACGAGTTCAAGTCCGTTCTTTTCGCAGATCTCATAGAGCGTTTCCAAAAGCACAATGACGTTTTCGATCTGTTCAGGAGAAAATCTGCCGTCCCAAAGATGGAAAACGGCTTTTTTGGCACCGACGTTTTTCCCCATTTCGGCATTCTGCGAAAAAAGACGCAGACCTTCGCGCTTTTCATCCGCACCGTGGAGTCCGAGAAGGGCTGTGATATCCTTTTCGAAATGGATCGTGCGGATATCGACCCCTGCATTCGTCAGATCACGGGCAACGATCGGAAGCTTTTCATAAAAAGCCTTCAGCATCATCAGCTCAAAGCCATCGGCTTCGATGGATTTATGGTGTTCGGCAACCAAAAGATGGTTAAAGCCGTTTGCTCTGCCCACGAGTGTTCCCGTGGAGCACAAAAGTTCGGTTTTCATTTAATGATAATAGCGAATATTCGCAATGACCTTTCCGAGGATATAGACCTCTTTTGTGATGATGGGCTTCATCGTACGGTTTTCGGGCTGGAGACGGAACGCGCCGTTTTCGCGGTAAAACGTTTTGACCGTGGCTTCGTCATCCAAAAGCACGACGGCGATATCGCCGTTTTCCACGTAGCTCGTACGGCTGACGATCACGTAATCACCGTTCATAATGCCCGCCTCGATCATACTTTCACCCTTGATGCGAAGCGCAAACAGCTCCGCACGGGAAAGTCCTCTCTGCGGACAAAATTCCACGTAGCCGTCGCAATTTTGCTCCGCAAGGATGGGAAGTCCCGCGGCGACCTGTCCCAGAATGGGAACGCGCACCGTTCCCTGCGAGGGTACGGAGGATTCCGCGCCGACTCTGAGCGTTCGGCTCTTTCCCTGCTCTTTTTGGATATAACCTTTGTCTTCTAACTTATTGAGGTAGGAATGTACCGTCGCGGTGCTTTTGATGGCAAGGGCGTTCTGAATATCGCGCACAGACGGCGCGTACCCCTTTTCTTCCATCACCTTGCAAATATATTGATACATTTCTCTTTCTTTTTCGGTAAGACTCTGCATATTCTGATCCTTCCTAATGACCTTCGCCAAGCGAAGATTTTCTTACTTCTTTATCATATCATATATTTCGCGAAAAATCAAACGGTTGTTCTGAAATTTGAAAAGATTTTCACATTTTTGCAGATATTATTTTATCATAACGCAAACTCGACGTCTCCGCATATGATAGATCATATAAAAATGCAAGCGAAAGGAGTTTTTTATGCCAATCGATTATGAATCACCCGTAACGCCCGAGATTCTGGACGAGTTTATCCGAGATATCCGCGTGCGATTTCCGACCTTGGAATGCGGAAGCATCGGAGAGAGTATTCTCGGGAAAACGATCCCGCTCATACGGCTCGGGCAAGGAAAAAGCGCCTCCCTGTTTGTGGGGGCGCATCACGGCGCGGAAGCGATCACTTCCCTTTTTCTTATGAAATTCACAGAAGACATCATGGAAAACGAGAAGACCTGCACACACCGTCTTGCAGGATTTGATACAAGACAAATTTTAACGCACAGAAGCATCTATATCGTGCCCATGCTCAATCCCGACGGCGTTGCCATTCAACGCTTCGGGGCAGACGCGGCAGGGATCTTCAAAAAAAGAGTGCTTGCCATGAACGGCAACCACAATTTTTCTCTTTGGCAAGCAAACGCGCGCGGCGTTGACCTGAACCACAATTATGATGCAGAATTTGAAAAATGCAAAGAAGCAGAGCGCCTCCTCGGCATTTACAGCGGTGCGGCAACGCGCTACGGCGGAGATCATCCGGAAAGCGAGCCGGAGACCCATGCGCTCGCGCACCTTACGCGAATGCTCATGCCAAGCCTAAAGCTTGCCATCGCGCTGCATACGCAAGGTGAGGAGATCTATTGGGATTTCTGCAAAAAAGCGCCAAAGGACGCAAGTATGCTCGCGGAATGCTTTTCGCGTGTGAGCGGTTATGCGGTCGCAAGCCCTCCGAAAGAAGCCTCATACGGAGGATACAAGGATTTCGTCATTCAAGAATTCGGCATTCCCGCCTTCACCATCGAATGCGGGCGCGGAAAAAATCCGCTTCCGCCGTCCGATTTTTACGCAATATACGAAAAGATCCTGCCTCTGCTTTTAACCGCCGCCGCTTATTAAGCAAGCAAAACGCGCAAATTCTCCGTTTAATTCACAAAAAAGAATTGCAATTTTCGCAAAAGTCCGTTATACTATAAATAATCAAATATGAAGATATTCGCGGAGCATACTGCCGAGCAGTTCATCGCGGTCGATCTTACGGATAAGACCTCTCGCATTGCGATGATTCGTAATATAGGTCGGATCCTCGGAAAGGATGTATCCAACGATCTGATTGATGGGATTATAGCCTTTCTCAAGGAGAGCGGAATAAACTTCCTGCAAGATCAGTTTGTTTTGTCTTTCCTTATCGTTTCCGATAGCGAAGGTCATGGTTTGATCATTTGAATAAGCCGGCATAATAATCTTCCTTTCCGATGAACAAAATTGGTTTACATTTCTATTGTATACCTAAATTTCGATTTTTTCAACATTTTTTTATGAACTAAACAAAAATATTCGCAAATATTTTCACTATTTTTCATCCAAATTGAATTTTCACATGATAAGGAACGGTGATATTTATGGAAATCAAACGCAAAAAGATCACAAATGAAGCAATTTATGAAACTGAGCAAAAGCTTGCGACCGAGATCATGGATCTTTGTCAGAGCAAAAAAGCACAGTTTGAAGAACTCGGCTATGACCTTGAGCTCGTATTCGGTCAAAAGGAAAACGAAGGCCAAAATCGTTATACCGAATATTCTGCTGACGAAAACAAAAGCTTTGCCCCCGGTTATATCAGCCATGCCGTCATCAGCATCAAGCGCAAAAAGACCGCTGAGGAGCTTGCCGCTGACGCAGAAGCCATCGCCGCAAACCGTGCGCTTCTCGATGCCGCCGAGACCGAAGAGGAAGTCGATCAGCTTCAAATCGAAGAAGAGCTTCGCGTTGCCGACGATGCCAATAAGCGTCTCACCGCATTCACCGAGGTCATGCTCGTTCGCACCTATAAATCCTTCTGGACGGAATGGGTCAGCCTTGGCGAAGGCACGCACGAGCTGGAAAACGACCTTGCGGAATTTTATGAAAAGCTCCAAGCTAAGATCGCAAGCGCAGAATAAAAACTTATATTTTACCCCATTCATCCCTCAGTTTCGCTGAGACTCAACGGCTCCCTTGATACAAGGGAGTCTATTTTATGTCTTTTCTTTGTATTTTCTCCTTAAAATTCACAAAATCATATTGTATCCGCATTTTACTCATGGTATAATATAATATTGAAATCTTTATAAACAAACGACAACACTCTGAATTTGAGGAATTGATATGATAAAAAACAATCTTACGGAAACCAATCTCAAAACATCTGATTTTTATTACGACCTGCCCGAGCGTCTGATCGCTCAGCATCCCACCGAAAAGCGCGACGAAGCGCGTCTCATGGTGCTTGACCGCAAGACGGGCGATATCACACATAAAATTTTTCGTGATATCACCGACTATCTGAAGCCCGGCGACGTACTCGTCATCAACGATTCCAAGGTCATTCCTGCTCGTATTTACGGCAAAAAAATACTTCCCGACGGCAAAGAGGGTGCGGATTGCGAGTTTCTCCTGCTCCGTCAACGCTCGCTCGATCTTTGGGAGACCATCGTGCGCCCTGGCAGACGACTCAAGGAAGGTACAACGGTACGCTTCGGAAACGGTCTTCTGAATGCGACCATTCAGGACGTTACCGAGGAAGGCAACCGCATCGTAAAGTTCGATTACGATAAATCCACAGGCAAAAACCTCTATGCGATCCTCGATGAGATCGGCAGAATGCCCCTGCCTCCTTATATCACAGAGGAGCTCAAACGCAACGAAGATTATCAGACCGTTTACGCACGCGAGGAAGGCTCCGCCGCCGCGCCCACGGCAGGTCTGCATTTCACAGAGGAGCTTCTCGATCAGATCCGCGAAATGGGCGTGGAGATCGCGCCCGTCATGCTCCACGTTGGTCTTGGTACGTTCCGCCCCGTCAAAGCAGAGCAGATCGCCGACCACGTGATGCACAGTGAATTTTTCACCGTAACCGAGGAAAGCGCCGAAAAGATCAACAATGCACGCAAGAGAGGCGGCCGCATCATCGCGGTCGGAACGACCTCTTGCCGTACGCTTGAAAGCGCCTCCACCGAGGACGGCATCGTCCACCCCATGTGCGACGATACAGGCATTTTCATCTATCCCGGCTACAAATTCAAAGCCGTTGATGCACTTATCACGAATTTTCATCTGCCCGAAAGCACGCTCATCATGCTCATTTCTGCATTTTCCAACCGCGATATCATCATGAATGCTTATCGCACCGCCGTAGAAGAAGAATATAGATTCTTCTCCTTTGGAGATGCCATGTTCATCGAGTAAAGCGCGAGAAATCATGATGCAAAGCATCCATTCATGACGGCTTGCCGTCAATTCATGATATTAAATTCTTACATATACAAACGGAGAACCACATGAACAAAAAAATCCCCGTTATCGCCGTACAAGGTCCGACCGCAAGCGGCAAAAGTGCGACAGCACTTGCCATTTGCGAAAAATACGGCGGTGAGATCATCTCGTGCGATTCCATGCAGATCTATCGC